>CAMAGQ010000050.1 GCA_945833895.1 uncultured bacterium | reverse complement strand
TAACCCTACCTTTTAAATTTTAACTAACCTTTAATTTTAACCTACACTTATATAAAAACCTTTTAATTTGTAAAATTGCATGATTTATTCAATCATGTTAATATTTCGTAATATTTGTTGCAAAACTAGCAAAATTTATTACGGTCAGATTTATTATAGGAGTAATACAATTTGGGAAAGGAAAAAACATGCAAGTTAACAACATTCAAAACCATAACCACACTTCATTTACCGCTGTAAAACTAGGCAGCGGTGCAGCGGATACTTTGAAGAAAGTTCTTAAACCGGCAGATTGGGAAGCCTTTGACGCTATTATTCAAGAACAGAAATATAATCCTGTTGATATGTATTTATTTGGTAACAGGGATAAATTATCAGGTAAGTTGTTTTATTCCAAGAATTATACCCATAAAGAAAAAGTTTATAATCAAAGAGCGTTTTTTGATTCACCAATCAAATTTCTAAAAAGACTGAGTAATAAAGCGAATGATTGGCATGACAAAATTAAAAATGAACCTGATGTTGATATTGATGAAATTTTGAAGCAAATAAAACCTTAGTTTAATCAACTATATAAATAAAAAGAGGCGTATCTTCAAACAAAGATACACCTCTTTTTTTTAATCTCTTATAATTAGTGTTGTTTTTCAATAACTTTATCAATAAGACCGTAATCTCTTGCTTCGTAAGCAGATAGGAAGTGGTCACGTTCGCAGTCTTCCTTAACTTTTTCGTAAGGTTGACCTGAATTTTCAGCCATAATCCCAATTAACATGTCTTTCATACGTAGAATTTCTTTTGCTTCAAGTTCGATATCGGTTGCTTGACCTTTAGCACCGCCTAACGGTTGGTGAATCATAACTCTTGCGTTAGGAAGAGCAAGTCTTTTGCCTTTCGCACCTGAACATAACAAAAATGCACCCATAGATGCAGCGTCTCCTAGACAAATGGTTGAAACATCAGATTTGATAAGGTTCATAGTGTCATAAATCGCCATACCTGCTGTGATTACACCGCCCGGGCTGTTGATGTATAACATAATATCTTTTTCTGAATTTTCGCTGTCTAAAAGCAATAATTGTGCGACAATCGAATTTGCGACATCGTCATCAATTTCTGTTCCCAGAAAAATAATTCTTTCTCTTAATAGTCTTGAAAAAATATCAAAAGAACGTTCACCGCGTGAAGATGCTTCGATTACTGTAGGAACGTAACCCATTATTCTCATGTATGTTTCTTGATCCATTTGGCTCTCCTTTTTTCTATATTTTATACTAAATAAGTAAAATTATCAATCATTTAAAATTATGACGTTGTTGAAGAGGAAATTTTACTCACCATGTTAAGGGAGGAGTCTTTATCAGTACCCTCTCCTAGCGTGGTATGTGTGTCCTTTTCTCCTCTCCTAATGGGGGTGGGGGTGAGGGTTCTGACTTACTCCGGTAGTGTTACCGTAAACGTCGTACCTTGGTGCAATTCGCTTTCAACCGTGATTTTTCCGCCGTGAAGTTTTACAAATTCTTTCGCAATCGTCAGCCCTAAACCCGTTGATATTCCCGATTTTGACAGGGTGTTTTCAACCTGATAGAACTTCTTGAATATCTTTTTTTGATTAGATTTTGAAATTCCTATCCCGTGGTCTTTGATAGAAATATCAACCGTTTTCCCCGTCTTAACCGCAGTTATTTCTATTGAGGAATTTTCAGGAGAGAACTTAATCGCATTTCCTAATATATTAAATAATACCTGTTGAAGTTTGATATAGTCGCCTGAAATAGTAATCCTTTGCGGAATTTTCAGGTTAAGTTCCAAGTTCTTTTTCGTGAAAAGCGGTTTTAAAATATTACAAACTTCATTTATTAAAATTGCGACATCAACCCTTGTAACGTTCAACTTGACAGCGTGAGCCTCAAGTTTTGTTATATCAAGAACTTCGTTAATCATTCCCAGTAAGTTTGTTCCCGAAATCCTTATATCTTCGACGTATTCAAGTTGTTTGGGGGTTAATTGTCCGAAGATTTGGGTAGAGAGCGTTTCTGATAAACAGATTATCGAGTTCAGCGGAGTGCGTAAATCGTGCGAAACATTGGCAATAAATTGGTTTTGAAGTTTCTCGTTTTCCTTAATCTTTTTATTTTGCTGTTTTATCGTTTCGTAGGCACTGTGCGTTTCTGCAAGTCCTTTTTCAAGCATTTTGGTGTGTTGGGTTAAAATCTTTGAAAGTTCAATATCTTTAATAATATTTGAAATTACGCTTGCATAAGTATTGAAGATGAATTCTTCTTCCGCTGTAAACTCAACCGATGCCCGCTCGGCACATATAATCCCCAAAACAACTCCTTTAACCGCAAGTCTTGAAGTTAAAACTTCTTTTTTCGTATTTAAAAGTTTTTTTATTTCAGCGGAAATATTTTCAATTTTGCGGTTGTACAAAATTTGTGTCAATTTGTCATTAATTGCGTATTCTGCTGAAAAACGTTCGCCTGATTGGCTTTCTGTTCGCAGCAAGTTCGGAACAAGATAAAATATCGCACAGTCATCAAAATTTATAACTTCTTTTAGCAGTTCAAATATTTTTGACGATTGTTCGGACTTGCTAAAATCCTGTTCATAAAGTTTGTTAATATTCAGAAGTGCCTTTTTGTACATCAAACCTCTTTATAGCCTATGAAAGGCAGATTTCTTTTGTAGCCCATATCGTCAAGTCCGTAGCCGACAACAAATTTGTTCTCAATTTCAAACCCGTAGAAATCAGGTTCTACAGAGTTTTTGCGGGTTTCTTTTTTGTTTAGTAATGAGCAGAAGTTAAGTGTTTTAGGAGTATATTTTTCTTTGATATAATTTATCAAAAATTCTGCCGTAAGCCCCGTATCAATGATATCTTCAACAATCAGAACGTTTTTGCCGTTAATTTCCTCAAGATGAGTACCAAAAGACTGCACTTGTCCTGAAGATGTCGTTCCGTTTCCGTAACTTGAAAGTTTTATAAACTCCATTTTTACAGGCATTGTAAGGTGTTTTGCAAGGTCAACCGCAAACATTACAGCACCTTTTAACACACATAACAAAACGATTTCTTCTCCGTTGTAATAGTCGTTAATTTCGTTAGCAAGAGATGCTATTCGCTTTTGGATTTGCTCTTCTGTTATCAAAACTTTCAAATCAGATGATTGAGTTATCATAATTATGACTCCTTCTTATAAAACCTCATTATGTGAGTTGGTTTCTCTCTTACCTTTATTTTATCACTAATTCCTAAATTAATCGCCCACAAAATTTCTTTATCTTGCGTTAAAAAAAGCAGAGAGTCTTTTTTGTGGTTTGGAACTTTCTTTTCGTTCAGATATTTTTTTAATTTTTGAGTACCGTTAAGTCCGAAAGGTTGGATAAAATCCCCGTCTTGCCTTGTTCTCAGTTCAAATTCAAACGGAAAATTTTTTAAATCAACGTAGGCAATTCCTTCCGAGTCTTTCGGAAATTTTCGCACGATTTTGTCAAATTTTTCTATTTCAAATACGTAATTTTTATCCTCGTATTTGCCTTCGTGAAGTATATGAAAATAAGGCAGTTCGGTCTTTTTATCTTTTACAAGTTCAATAAAATCGTTATTGATAAATATCCATAAATTTTCTGTTAGTGAGCAGGTTTTGCCCGATTTTGAGCCTGAATTTTCCTGCAAAAAGTTCAGGATGTATAAAATTCTTGATTTGTCGTATTCAAGGTGGTTTTCTGTAAAAATTTTATAAAGTATGCGTTTTTGCACAGCGATTGACAGTTTGAGAAATTTTTTCGTTTTAATTTTGCCTTCTTCTGAGATTTTTTCAAGAATATTTGTTAAATACTCTTCGACAATTTCGTTTTCTTCTTTTGCAATTTCAGATAGCGAATTTATTTTATCAATCACGTTTGGGTTGATTTTTTCTAATTTTGGCAGAACTTCCGCCCTTATGAAATTCCTTTTGTAGTCGGTGTTTGAATTAGAACTGTCGTTGTTTGGGGTTAATTTGTTGTATTTGCAATACTGCTCAATATCTCGTCTTGAAATATTTAACAGCGGTCTGAAATAAGCCCCGCGATTTTCGCAAATCCCGCGCAGTCCTGCAATCCCTGTTCCCGTACAAATTCTATAGAGCAGGGTTTCAGCGTTGTCGTTTTTGTTGTGTGCCGTAAAAACGATATTAGAGCCGAATTTTTCACAACATTTTTGGAAAAACTCGTATCGGGCTTCACGTGCGGCGGTTTCTGTATGTGCAACATCAGGCGATAACTTTTCACAATATATTTCAATTCCGTTCTGCTCGCAAAAACTAATGCAGTTTTGCTCTTCTCTGTCGCTTTCTTCTCCTCGCCAGTTGTGATTTAGGTGAAGTGCAATAATTCTGTTTTTCGGGGCAGTCTTTTTCAATGCGTGCAGCAGGCACATTGAATCAAATCCGCCGGAAAACCCGACAAGATAAGTCAAATTGTTGCTTGCTAAATTATATTTTTTTAAAAAAGATTTAATTTCTTCGCAAATTTCGTTCATAATAATTAAGAGTTTGCAAGGTGTTTTTTTATACCTTCTCTAATTTCGACAACATCTGTCCCTAACTGTTCAAGTGCCTGCATAGCAAGTGAATCAGGCTCAGTTGTGATTGCCCACAAAAGGTCGGAGGATTCGATTTTTGTCTTATTTTGCTTTTTAGCGTATTCCCAAGCCGTTTCAAGAACTCGTTTTGCACGTTTTGTGAATACTATTTCGTTTTCAAAATACTCGTTGCCGTAGCCGATAATTTTTTCAACTTCAATCCTTGCATCTTTAATATTTATTTCAAGTTCTTTTAATACGACTGCTCCAATGCCTGTAGCCTCGCCGATTATGCCGAGTAAAAACATTTCTGTTCCGACGACGCCTCTGCCTATTCTGCGTGCTTCTTGTTTTGCAAGCCGCAGGATAGTTAGTGTTTCAGGCATTTGTTTTTCTATCGGTTTGATTATTCCGTGAGCCAAATCGTCGTCATTGATTTTTAGGTCTTTGAAAATGTTATAAGCCAAGCCTTTTTTTGTTTTGAGAAGTCCTAAAATCATGTGTTCCGGCAAAACTTCAGAAGAACCGAGTTCCTTTGCTGTTTGCAAAGCAAGGCTCATTGCCATAAAAGCACTCGGGGTGAATACTATCTGTCTGCCTTCGTATTCGGCAACTCTGTTTTGTGTATGTGATAATTTCTCTTCAAAAACTTCGCTTGTAATACCGAATTGTGCCAGAATTTTGGATAAATCGGACTCTTTGTCTTCAAGAATTGATGAGATAATTTGTTCGGTTCCCAAAATTTCGTAGTTTGAGGCTGAAAGTTTTGCAACGGCACGTTGGAACACTTTTGACGATTGCTCGTTATCAAACAGGGTATCTGTTTCTTGTGACAGATTTATTTCCTGTTCTTTATTTTCATCAAGTTCAGGGTGAAGGTCTTTTTTGACTTTTCGTTGGACAAGTTTTTCAATCAACGGCTTTGATTTTTCTATATCAAACCCTAAATTCTCCAAATACTGCGGAATTTTTGAATTAGTGTCGCTGATTGCCGCAAGTACAAGGTGTTCATAGTGAACGGTAGAATTTCCCGATTTGTCAATCAAGTCCATTGTTTTAGTCAGAATTTTTTTGAAATTATCACTGAAAGGCACTGACGAATTCATATCGGCTTCTTCAATATTCAAACTCATGTAGATTTCTTTTGCCAATCTGTCATAAGTTATGTCATAGTTTTTGAAGATTTTGGCACAAAAACCTTTTGTTTCTTTGATTAGTGCCAGCAACAAATGTTCAGATAAAACCTTATCCGAGTGGTCATAAATCGCAATATTTTGTGCCTCTACGATTACGTTAATAGCCTTTTCAGTGAACTTTTCAAACAAAATTACTTATCCTTATTATTATTCTTCTTCTTCTGCATCTTCTTCAGGCAAACTTTCGATATAAGCCTGAACTTTTTCAAATTCTTCGTCGTCTTCGATTGTTTCAAAGAAAACTTCGTCGCTGTCGCCGTTTTCGATTAAACGCATAAGAACTAATTCAGGTTCTTCGTCACTTTCTTCTGCGTTAACTTCAACAAGCAGTGCGTACTGTTTTTCTTCAAATTCAATAATATCGTACAATTCACATTTGATAACGCTTCCGTCATCATCAGTTACTTCAATAATGTTGTTTTCTTCTTCGATTGCCATGTCGTTTCTCCTTAATTTTTGCGTGCAAGGTACTGTTCCAGTATAATACAAGCACTCTCAATATCAACTAAACCTTTGTCTTTTTTGAAATCTATTTTTTTATTTCTCAAATTTTCTTCCGCAGTATCGGAGGTCAATCTTTCGTCCTCAAAAATTACCTCATAACCTTTTATTTTACTCGCAAATTCTTCGCAATTTTCAGCCTGAAACCCTTTTGAACCGTCCATATTTAGTGGTAATCCGACTACTATTTTTTGAACGTTATTTTCTTTTGCAATTTTATAAATCTGTTCTAATGCTGCAGTTTCGGGTTCACGAGAGATGTAAGAATGACCGTTTGAAAGCATTAGCAAGTAATCGCTCAACGCAATACCAATTCTTTTTGTTCCGATATCAAGTGCCATTACTTTATACATTGCTTACCCATTTTTCTTCAATATATTTGATTTTATCGTTTATCTCTTCGTGAGTCAAGCCGTATGAGTTTACGTTTTTATCGTATTTTACGACCATCAAATATTCATATATGCTGCGTTTCAAAATTTCTTTGTATAAGATTGTTTTATTTTCCTTTGAAAGTGCCAGTCCATAGATAAGGCTTGCATCTTCACCTTTTCCTATGGCGTATTTGATGTATGCGGAGGTGAGAATTTTCTTTGTCCACTCTTCTTTTTCTTCATCATTAAATATCTTTTCAATATTTTCATCTATGAGATTATCAAGGTTATTTGCATCTTTCAATGATTTTAGCAGTTGGTTAAACTCATTGCTGTAATTTATATCCAAAAACCAGCGTGATGAAAATCTGAGTTCGTCTAATTTGTTAAAAATTTTATCGGCAGAAGTCGGTTTGACCTCAGTTTGTAAGATTTCATCAAGTTTTCTATCCTCAAAATCAATATCAATCAAAAGGTTTCGCCAGCAAATGTATTCGTACGGGAATTTCCAATGATTGTTTGATTTTTCAATAGTTGTCAATTCTGCCGAGTGCAACAAGGTTTTAAACCCTTCAGGAGTTATGTCGACAGTTTTTTCATCACGCAAAAATCTTTCAAGAATTTTACTGTACTCAAACTCAGAAATTTCAAAAAATCCGAAACAGTCCTTAATTCCCGTGATAATATTTGTTACGATTGAAACAAACCGTATTTTTTTGTTTTCCGTAAGTCTTGTGAAAATCATCGCAATATCGCCGTGTCCGTCGGGATAGGTTACGTAAAACTTATGCGGGGTGCTGTTTGACAGAATTTTTTTGTAAAACTCTTTTGTATTGTCTGTTCTCATTCCTGAAATTTTTATTGTTGATAAACTTCTTTTTATTTCTTGGAGAATTTCACCGGTGGTGTAGGTTTTCATTTCTTCAAGTGCGTGAAGTGCAAGTTGAGATTTTGTTTTTCCCAGAAGTTTTATGGCTTCTAAGCCTTCCGGTGAATCAGGTTCTGACATAAATACAGGAATTAGAATGTTTGCCATAGCATCTGATGTAAAATCTTCATCAAGCGAATTCATCAATGTGATTTTGTCGTTTGTTCTGATTGTTGCCATAAAATCAAGGAAATCAATTTGCACCTCAGGATTTATGACGGCTGTATTTAAAAGGTGTTTTGTGTTTTCATCAAGCAGACTTTTAGCATCTTCTTGAAGATATTCTTCGCAGGTTTCGTAAGACCAATCAGAATCCAAATCCCGCAGTAAGTTCAGGATTGTTATTTTGACTTCGGTTTGCAGGTTTTGATTTTTGAGTGCCGCCCATAATTTATTTACTAACTCGTCTTTTGGAATGTAGTGTTCCAACATAAAGCAAATAATAGGAATTTTCTCGGACTTTGCATTGACTAATTCTTTAAACAGGACTTTTGACAGAATGCTTTTGTCTTTTTGTGCTTCAAGCATCTCAAAATCAGCAAGACAGCCTTGCATATCGTTTACGGAATTTATTTTTTGCAAAAGTTCCGTGATTGCAAATTTTATCTCAAACGGACTTAACTGTTTAAAACCTGTACCAGTCATTTCGGAATTATCTTACCTTTCCCCAGAATGCATCCAGAATATGTTGTGCTTCGGCGGACGGCATTCTGTCCTGTAATATCAAATACTGTACGGCAATCATTGCACATTCTGAGCAAATATTAACCCCCGGACCTTTGACCATTTTTATTACCTGAGTGTTAGGTCTGCCGCAGAAACTGCAATACACAACGTCTTGAGAAGTGTTATCCTCTTGCTGCTGCTTTTCCTCGTTCAATGATTTTTTCTTTGCTCCGAGGCTGACGACTTTTTCATCTGACATATAAATTCTCCTTTTACTCGTTTATTGTAACTTAAATTTATAAAATTTGCCATATTTTTATTCTTAAATTATAATTACTTTAACATCAACTTAACATAAGTAAGAGGGGTATATATGAAGAAAGTTCTTTTGATTGCAAGTATATTAACTGTTGCAGTTATTTCGACCGCTTGTATCAACAATTTGGCAGTACAAGATTTGAACAATAAAGCAAAGGCTTATGCTGATAAGGGTGATTACGCTCAGGCAATCGAAAGACTTAAATCAAGTGTAGATTTAGACCCGTCAGTTTTTGAAACTCATTACAATCTTGCGATTGTTTACACAAAATCGGGCGATTATTTGAACGCGATTAACGAATATAAAACGGTAATTTCGATGAAACCGGAACTTGCGGATTCATATTACTCACTGGCAACTGCGGAAAATAATCTGGCAATCGAAATTAAACGCGGGAACTATAGAATAAATGATGTTGACGATTCGCTTGTTCCGACTCAAACAGAAGAAGAAAGAACCGCTGAATTAACAGACAAAGAAACTTCTTTGATGAATGAACTCTATAATTCAGCCGTGAAAAATTACGAAAAATATTTGGAATTAAATCCGAAAGCAGAAGACAAAAAAGACGTAAAGGAAACAATAGAACGAATTAAAAACTATCAAAACCCAACCCCTGAACAAGAGGCGGTTGAAGAAGAGTAATGCTAATCCTTCCAACCCCGCCTACGGATGTTTTGAACCTGTTCGGATTTCCTATTTATATATATGGAATTATTATGGCATGTGCTATTTTTGTCGCCATAATTGTCGCAAATTCGTTTTTTAACAAACATAACCCAATCCGTTACAAAGATGTTATTCTTGAAAATGCTGTGTATATCATCTTTTCAGGAATTTTAGGGGCGAGGTTGTATTATTGTCTTTTAAATTACTCCTACTACTTTGCAAAACCTCTTGAAATCCTTGATATCAGGCAGGGCGGATTGTCAATTCACGGAGCGGTTTTGGGCGGAGTTTTGTGTTTGATTTTTATTTCACATAAGGCTAAAACCTCATTGCTGAAACTTCTTGATGCGATTTCGACTGCGACAATTTTAGGACAAGCAATAGGTCGGTGGGGAAACTATTTCAACTCAGAAGCCTACGGACTGCCTGTCAAATCTCAAACCTGGGGAGTTTTAATCCCTGAAAGCCGAAGATTGCCAGAGTATCTTGAATACAGCCTTTATCATCCGACATTTTTATATGAATCGGTGCTTGATTTGTTTGTGTTCGGGGGCTTGGCGTTTATTTACTTCAAATTCAACAGGTACAAAGGTGTAACTTTTTTCTCTTATTTGATTATTTATTCGGTGATAAGATTTTTTATTGAACAAATTCGGGTTGATAGTGCGTTGAATGTATGCTCTGTGCCGATTGCAGAGATTGTTTCTGGTGTACTGTTTGTTGTTGGAATTTTCGGGCTGGTTTATTCAATATTAAATTCAAAAGTTAAAAAATCTTAACGTTACATAACTTCACATTTGAGAGTTTTGTGAAATTCGGACTTCTCAAATGTTTTTATATATATGTGAAGTTTAATAAGGAGATACGTAAATGCCGGAGATTAATTTTTGTTTATTTGATTTGAATTATTTGTTTAAGTTGTTTCCAAAAGCGGATGGCGAATTTATGGATAATTTTGCCAGATTTGAACAGGCTACGGAAGAGCAAATGGCAGAAAACCGCTATAAATTGTTTGAGGAATACGACTACTGCGGTGAGTTTTAGGTGAATATGAT
>CAMAGQ010000049.1 GCA_945833895.1 uncultured bacterium | reverse complement strand
GTTTATAAGAGCCTTTCATTTACTGACGGAGTGTATTATATTCCTAAAGCAGTTAATTCTTATTTACTCAAAAGTGCCAGTTTTTTGCCTTGTTCGCAGGTTTGATTAGTATATGCGTTTGCGACAAATCTACTATTAGGTTTTACCAAGCAACTTCCCGTAAATGTCAACGGCATATTTTTCTCAGGAACGTGATAAAGTACAAGTGTTGTATCGTCAACTTTTAGTGGAACATCCACACCGTTGTAATGTCTTACAAGGTAATAACCGTGTGTACCATCAACTCTTGTCTGATATACGTCATTTTTGTCGTTGGCGTTGACAAATTTGCGACCTTCCCGTAATCCAGGGATTCCGACGGTTTCCTCTTGGTCGTTTAAATTGATACGATTAATATAAGTCGTTTGAGGTTCGTATTTTTGGAATTTATCCCGAGTAATTCCCGCAGGGTTGAAGATTGACAAAGCCATACGACCGTCTGTGCTTTGGCGTAAAATAGTTGCAATTTCAGTATTGTCCTGAGATATTGAAAGCGGTAATGTGTAAACTGCACCGTTATTCAATGCGTTGCATTCAGGTCTTTGGCGTAACCCCATTATTTCATCAAAATCCTTTTTGTAATCGGCTAAAAATTTCTTGTATTTTGGAGAACCCTCAGTTACCCATTCTTCTCTTGTTTTTTGTCTGCCGTTTAATGTCATGTTTTTGGTTTTGGTATCCCATCCAGAAACACCTGTATCGTCCCCGTCAAATAAGGTCGGGATTCCCGGTAGTGCGACCAAATATCTCATCATTGCAAGAACTTTTGTCACAGCAGGTGTCATAATTCTTTCAAAGACTGTATTTTCATACTCTTTATCTAATTGAGCAGGCAAATTAAAGTCATATTGCGCCCTTGCCTGTTTTATAACCATTGACACAGCAACGTCAATCGGTTTTGTACCAAACGCTTCAGGGTCAAAACGATGTCCCATAAATCTGCCGTTTGCCAAATCGGTAATTGATTTACTAATAGCGATGAAATCTTTTTTCATCACATCATAACTTAAACCGCGTTTACCATTATATTCATTCAATAAATCAACCATTGCCGGTCTAATAGCATCAGCCATTGCTACAGCCTTCGGTGAAGCCGCTGAAAAGTCAAATTTCCTAACTTCGTTCAAATCAACATTATCCATATATTTATCGTTTAGAACTCTGTACGCAATTTCTCTGTTTCTTTCATTATCAGGATATGTCAAATCGGAATAAAATAATCCCATATCCAAAGCCGCACAGTGTAAAGCCCTAGGTTTATCGTGGTTTCCGATAAATGTGTATGCGTACATAATAGAATCTAAACCGCCGGAACGAACCATTCCGCCGTCATTGACAAGTTTGTCAAAGACCATTTTACTTGCGTACTTTGAATTATCAAACCGCGAGCCGTCTTCAAAGTCGATAGCAAAGGCTTTTGAAATCGGTCTAAACCAGTATGTGTAATCAGCAAGAGCACTCATGCCGGTTTCACGTAGGAATTTTGCCAAAATATCTCTTTCCATGTTTGGAAATCTTGAATAATTGCCAAAGCCGTCCTTATGTAAATCAATATGGTTTGTAACTTCGGCAACAGTATAAGCATTAGGGTTTTTGGATTGAACACCCGTGACGAATTTTTTCCAGAATGAAATCACGTTATTCCAAGTTACGTCAAAACTTGCAAGCCCGTTGCGAAGGGCTTCAACATCCGCTATATCTTTTGTTGCGTCAATTCTCCAATCCAAACCTGATTGAGTTTTATCAATAATCAAATCGGCAAGTTTGAAGGAGTTGACATCTGTATCTTTTAATGTTTTTGCAAGACTTTCGGAAATCTCACCGTCTATACTTGAATCAAGTTTTTTAATTCCTTTTTTCAATTCGTCTAAAACGATTAAAGCCTCATCTTCAGGAGATGCAATATTAGTAATCCCAAACGATTGCATAGAAACTTCTTTTAATGCTTTATAATCATACGCTAATTCGCCTGAGTTTTTGTCGATTGCAACGGTTATGTCAGGTGCAAGTGCTTTTACTACTGCGTATTTAGTAATTTCAGGAAGTAACAATGGTAATACATATTTACCGTATTCCGTAACTTCTTCTCCGTCAAACAATTTTTGTTCTTCAGGAAGTTCCGCATCAAGGTTATTCAATACTTTTTCCGCAAATTGGGACAAATCTTTAGCAAAAATTTCGTCCATTTTGTTGTAAGTATTTTGATATTGTTTTGGAACATTTTTGTTTCCGCTTTTATAAATTTCGTATCTTGGAACACCTATTTCATCTTCAGCATTTGCTCTTTTGCTGATTAAAGGTGATGCTAATACTGCGGATAAGTTGCTGCCAAATTCAATGGCATCAAGATGAGTATTCATTACGCCTTCAAGAATTTGTTCTTTTTTATTTCCATCAGACAGAACTCGTTTATTATTATATAGTTCGTTTATTACGTTAGAAACTTCGTTTTCCGTAACTTCTACCTTAGTTCTCTTTGGTAAAATTTTATTATTGGACAGATTTGTAATATTGTCATAAACCTGTTTTGGATTATCTTTATCGATTTTTTTAAGAGTTTGAGCGATATACAATCTTAAAACGTCGTCAGTTTTTTGTGTCCAGTATTGTCCTGAGGTTATTGCGTAATCCTGAACCTGATATGTGCCTCTGACGATTTCTTTTCGTTTTAACTCCTTATCCTCAGCAGACAAGTTTTTCAATTCTTTTGCATCTGTATTTGAATATATGAAATTTAATTTTGCGATATCAACGTTTGCATCCCACGTGTCAAATCCGCTTTCAAATTTGCCGTCAACCACAAAGTATTCTGATTTAGACAAAAGTCTTGCAGCTTTAGCACTTGTTATATCAATCTTGTTATTAGGATTTAATGAATTGTATTCGTTTAAGCGTTTAATATTTTTATTGTAGATTTCAGGCTTGATTTCAAAATAATAAGGGAATACGGAATCGTTATGAGAATGCAGGTCATATACATTGTCTGTACTCATTTTTGAGTAAGTTTTGATTAATGAAGTTGTGTCATTTTTTTCGGCTTCAGTAACCAAACGGGTATCAAAGAACTGAATATACGTCGGTTTAGTCTTGTCATAAAAACTATTTTCCTCAATTGAAACGCTGCCGTCTTCTTTTTGGATGTATGAAAACGGAGAGTTTACGATTTTATGAGAAACGAATTTTTGATTTTTAGGGAAGATACCTAAAGAAAGCGGGCCGTTATCAAGACCGTTTGCTCTGAACCAATGTAAATATGGTGAATTTTCACCCCATTTCAGCATGTGTCCAAAGTGTGTACCTTCTAAACCTTCGTTAACAAAAGCACCGTCAGATACAAGGTTTAACCCGTGAGCAAACATTTTTCTCTGGAAAGACGCATAATTATTTATGTTTCCAATGGATTGTGACATTTGCATGCAGTTTTTGTTCCAGTAACCGTGAGCGGTGAAATCATCATCCGTAAACATAGGCAATGAAATAATTCTGCCGTAATTATCATATTTACCTTCATCAAGAGCGTATTCTAAACCTGCAAGAGTACCACCAAATTTGTTTGTCAGCGATTTAATACCTTTTTCTCCTCTGGCGGCAAGGCTTTCATCTTTTTCATATTTGTTTCTGTCATTGTAGATATATCCGACATTTTGGGAATCCACAATAACCAACTTCATAGCACCGCCTCTGGACATTCCCGATTTTGTTGAGGATACTATGTTGTAAGGTGTGTTGTTTTCGTTAATAACGTCGCCTGCATCGACTTTTATAACGTTGCCTCTGCCATCTTTTCTTATTAAATTGAAATTATAAGCATAAGGTTGATTTTCAGCAAATCCAAAGGTTTCCATAAGGTCAATGCGTTTTGAGCCATCGTAAGGTACAAAGACTTTGTCCTCACCGGATCTTGTAAAAGCCTTGCCTGTAGTATAATAATTACCTTTATCGTCCGTTTCTACCTTGAAAAATTGTACATATCCGTTATAAACATCAGGGTCATAAGGGTATGCAAATTCAGTTTCTTTAAATCCGTATTCGGATTTTGTTGTCTTATAACCTTCAAAATTAACACTTTTGCCTGTGTTTTTGTAATCCCTTTTTTGCAAATCAAAACTAACTTTCACGTGACACTCCTTAATGTCAATTATAACAACTCTCAAGAAAAAAATTTGTCATATAATCGGATATTATTAAGAAAATTTTACAAAAACTTTCAAGAATTAGTAATAACAAGTTTTCTTGGTTATAATTGTATCGTTGCAATATACATTTAAAAGGAGATTATAATGGTAATGACAGAAATAAAATGCGATATCAAAGATATAAATCTTGCAGAACAAGGCAAAAAGCAAATAGATTGGGCATTCAAGGACATGCCTGTATTAAAAACAATACGAGAAAGATTTATTAAAGAACAACCATTCAAGGGATTAAAATTATCGGCATGCGTTCACGTAACCAAAGAAACCGCCGCCTTATGTACAGTAATGCAAGCCGGCGGTGCGGATGCTGTTTTGGTTGCATCAAATCCTTTGTCTACACAAGATGATGTTGCAGCTGCATTGGTTAAATATTACAACATGCCGGTATTTGCTGTTGCAGGAGAAACAGTTGAACAGTACAAATCTCATATAGAAGAAGCAATTAACCATAATCCTGATATTATCATTGATGATGGTTGCGATATGGTTTCAACAATTCACGAAAAAAGACCTGATTTAATTTCTAAAATCATAGGTTCAACAGAAGAAACCACAACAGGAATTATAAGACTTCAGGCAATGGAAAATCAAGGAACTCTTGGATTTCCTGCGGTTGGCGTTAATACAAGTTTAACAAAACACCTGTACGACAACAGATACGGTACAGGTCAAAGTTCGTTTGACGGACTTTTAAGAGCCGCAAATATTCTTGTTGCAGGTAAAACCGTTGTTGTATCAGGTTATGGCTGGTGCGGTAAAGGAGTTGCGTTAAGAGCAAAAGCACTTGGTGCTAATGTAATTGTTTGTGAAGTTGACCCGCTGAAAGCCCTGGAAGCGGCAATGGAAGGTTACAGAGTTATGCCTATTGCAAAAGCAGCCCTGGAAGGCGACATATTCCTTACGGTTACAGGAGATAAGCACGTAATTGACGTTGAACACTTATTATCAATGAAAGACGGTGCGTTTGTCGGTAACGTCGGACACTTTGATTGGGAAGTTAACGTAGGTGATTTGAGAAAACACACAAAAGAAATTAAACAAATCAGACCCGCTTTGGAAGAATACGTACTTGATAACGGCAAGTCTATATACGTAATTGCAGAAGGCAGATTGGTTAACCTTGTTGCGGCAGAAGGACATCCTGCAAGTGTTATGGATATGAGTTTTGCTAATCAGGCATTAGGTATTGAATTTCTTGTTAAAAATTACGGAAAATTGGAAAATAAATTGTACACACTTCCGTATGAAGTTGATGTAAAAATTGCAGAATTAAAACTACAATCAATGGGTATCGAAATCGATACCCTAACCGCAGAACAGGAAGAATACCTGAACAGTTGGAAAATTGATTAGTAAGTTTTTATAGGTATAAACATTTAAAAAGGCAGATTTTTATAATCTGTCTTTTTTTAATTGTCTTAAGATAAATAATTAAGTATTATTTTGTGAGAGGAAAGTCGGAAACTCTGATTCGGAGTGGGGTTTGCCTCTTGTTGGGCAAGTACGCCCAACCGGCAACACCAAAAGAAAGACCCCACCCCGAAATCAAGAGATTTCGACCCTCCCTCAAGGGGAGGGTACAATGCAACTATGCCCAAACGCCCCCTAACCACTACCCTCTCCCGTTGGGCGAGGTAGAAAAAATTATTCATCATTCTGAGGACAACGATTTTTAAAGCCCCAATAATCCCGAACAAGCAAGGTCGTTCAGGATTCTTCGCTTCGCTCAGAATGACATTGGTCTTATAAATATTCGAATTAACCAATATATCCCCCCATCAGAATGCCGCAACCTTTACAAATACTCAGGTTTCCCTATGCATTTACCCCCGCGTTTAGAAATCAAAAATTAACTCTTCTGTTGAATCAATATAATTAAAATCTCCGCCTTCAATTTGTTGTTTTTGTTCAGGAGTAATCATATGCTCAAGTGCGTTTGGTCTAAACTGCGGCATTTCTGTATCATCAAGTTTCTGTTTGCCGTTAATATTGAACGTTCTGACTTCACGAGGGAAAAATCTAAGGTGAACATTTTGGCTGATACTTGGAGCAACCAAATTTTTGAAATATTGACGGATTTTTTCAAGATGAGAAGTTGCTTGAGCCTGACTTAACGCAAGAAAATAGCCGTTAGTATCAGATACGGTTTTGCTGAATTTTCCACTCCACATAACCGTTGAATTAACAGTATCAAGAAGAACCGCTGTTGTTGTAAGGCTAAACGGGTATGTAATTTTGAAAGCACTTGAAATTTCAAGAACTTCCCATAGATTTCGTCTTGTTTCGGCACGGTCTGTTATCGCATAGCAGGAAATAATTATCACGGATTTAACATTAAATTCTTCTGACAGGTTTTTTAGCGTTTGGTAATCGATTTTTTCTGTTTGCTCAAAAGTTTTAAGCATGTCTTGAGTTTGGCTTTTTAAACTTTGGTTTTTCTCAAGTTTTGCCCTAACATCAGACAACTTTATGACGTTAATATTTTTAGTATTATTCAATTGGTCTATAACATAATTTGCTCCGATTTCAGAAGGTTCTGGAAAACAAAAATAATTTTGACAAACCTCAAACACTTCCGTAGGCAACACCAGTACATCAAATTGTACTGCTTGGGCACTAGTAACGGAAGAAAAAATTATAACAGCCATTAATAATATTTTATAAAACAACTTTTTCATAGGTAAATTATAGCATAATTTTTCACAATGTGGTATAATATTGCTCGTGGATAGAAAATTATTTGAAATATTAGGGTTCGGAGTTGATTCTTTTAACGAAGATGAGGCTGTCGGGTATATAGTCAAAAATTACGGGCAGGTTGTTACGATTAATCCTGAAATGATTATGAATGCACAAAAACAACCTGAATTTGCACGTATTATTAACAATGCGGAACTTGTTATTCCTGACAGTGTCGGAGTTGAGTTAGGCTTGAAAATTCTTGGGCATAAAGTTCCAAGAATCCCCGGAATTCATTTTGGGAAAAGGTTATTAAAATATTGTGCGGATGAAGGGAAAACAGTTGCGTTAGTCGGTGCAAAGCCTGAAGTTATTGAGTTAGCAACAAAAAATTTAACGGAAGAAATGCCTGAATTGAAGATTGCTTACAGACATGACGGATATTTTTCAGAAGATTCTCAGGTAAAATCCGAAATTATTGAATCGAAACCTGATTTGGTGTTAGTTGCGTTGGGCTCACCAAAACAAGAATTTTTTATCGCTGATATAAAAAAACAATTACCGTCGACTGTTTTTGTCGGACTTGGCGGAAGTTTTGATGTTTGGGCTGGGGTTGTTGAACGTGCTCCTGAAATATATCAAAAGTTAGGTTTGGAATGGCTTTATCGTACGATTATGCAGCCACAGCGTTTTAAACGGATTTTTCCGACATTGCCGCTGTTTGTTTTGAAAGTTTTAAAAGAAAGGGTATCGGGTAAATAATGCTTACAGAAAATGAAATTAAGGAACTTGAACAACTTTGTTTAGAAAACAGAAAAAATATTTTAACAATGGTTTATACCGCAAAATCAGGGCATATTGGAGGTTCGCTATCATCATGCGAATTAATGACGGTACTTTTTCATAAATGTATGAAACATTCAATCGGCGGGATAGGTTCAAAGGATTATCAGTCACGTGACAGATTTGTCCTATCTAAGGGGCATGTTTCCCCGATTTATTATTCAGTTCTTGCCCAATTAGGGTTTATCCCGATGGACGAATTGGAAACCTTCCGTCAAGTCGGAACAAGACTGCAGGGGCATCCGTCACTGTGGTGTCCGGGGGTTGAAGTTGCAACTGGTTCATTAGGTCAAGGTTTATCTATGGCCTGCGGAATTGCAATGTCATTGAAACTTGATAAAAATCCTGCTCACGTTTTTGTTTTGCTTGGTGATGGTGAACTTCAAGAAGGCAACGTTTGGGAATCATTTATGAACGCTCCTCACAGAAATCTTGATAACCTTGTTGCAATAATTGACAGAAACAGATTGCAAATTGACGGTTCTACAGAAGATATAAAACCTTTGGATAATCTTTCAGATAAACTAAAAGCCTTTAATTGGGAAGTCCTTGAAGTTGACGGGCATGATATTTCGGCTATCTATGAAACTATCGAAAAGGCGAAACAAGTTTCTAAACCGGTTGCGATTATTGCAAATACCGTAAAAGGCAAGGGCGTAAGTTTTATGGAAAATAATGCAGGCTGGCACGGAAAAGCACCGTCTAAAGAGGATTACGACAGAGCAATGGCAGAATTGGTCGGGTAAATTATGATTATTGACAGAATTGAAAACCTTTCTATGTACAGAATTATTCCCGATCACGTTGTGGAATTTATAAAAACTATGCCTAAGGATATTTCGCTTGGCAGACACGATTTGCTGGATGCGGATTATGCAAATATTGAAGAATACAATACAAAATCCGTTGAGAATGGTAAGTTTGAAGCCCATAACAACTACATTGATATCCAAATTATTCTAAATGGACGTGAAAGAATATATTACACTCCAATATCAGAAGTTAGCGTTGATATTCCTTATGACGAAAATCGTGACATAAAGTTTTATTCTGACCCGATTGCTGATAGTAACTACGTAACACTCGACGGAACGAACTTTGCAATGATTTTTCCGCACGAGGCTCATGCTCCGCAGATTTCGGATAGTGAAATTTCTAAAACCGTTAAAAAATTGGTTGTGAAGGTTAAAATATAAATTATTTTTTCAACTTTTCAGGATAAACATCCCACTTGATTTCAGGATTTCTGCGAAACCACGTCAATTGTCGTTTTGCATAATTTCTTGTGTTCTTTTTCAACAACTCAAGCCCTTCGTCAAGTGAATATTTGTTGTCTAGGTAGCCGATTATTTCCCTGTAACCTATGGTGTTCACAAGGTTTGGTATGCGTCCGTGTTTATCAAGAAGTCGCTTGGTTTCTTCTAAAAGCCCCGCAGCTATCATCAAATCTACACGTTTATCTATTCTTTCATATAAAACTTTTCGTTCAAAATTCTTACCAATCCATTGAACCTCGTATTCTGATTGGTTTATCCCTCTTGAATCTGAAAGCGTTTTGCCTGTCGTTTTTATAATTTCAATGGCTCTGATTATTTTTTTACTGTCATTTTTATCAATAATTTCGCCCGCAGAACTATCAAGTTCAAGCAGTTTATTATATAAATCTTCTTTTGTATAAGTTTTTAATTCTTTGCGAAGTTCTTTGTCTGCTTCAATTTGCGGAAGGTCGTAATTTTTCAGCAAAATATCAATATAAAGTCCTGTTCCGCCCGCAATTATCGGGGTTTTGCCACGTGAGAGAATTTCGGAGATAATTTCTTTAGCCTGTTGTTTATACAAACCTGCAGAATACTCAAATTCAGGTTCAACAATATCAATCATATAGTGCGGAATGCCTTGCTGTTCTTCTTTTGTAGGCTTGGCTGTTCCGATATCAAAACCTTTATAAACCAGCCTTGAATCCGCAGAAATAATCTCGCCATCAATCTTTTTTGCTAATTCAATAGCACAAGATGTCTTTCCGCTTGCCGTTGCTCCGACTATCGCAATTACAGTCGGTCTATTCTTCTTTTGCAAAGTTTCGCTCATAATACGTGAATAATAACACAACTAAATAAACAATGAAATAATAGGTTATAATTAGTACAAAAAAGTACAAAATCGGCACTAATAGTAAAATTGTGTTGATAATAGAAAGCAGTTTTACTATTACAAATATAAATAGGTACAAACATAAAACACTTTTGAAATTCATAAATACTTTTTTTATAGAAGAAAATAAGGCTTTTATCGCATTTTTCGTACTGTAAACAATTTCAGGAATCCAAAGGATAGTCAAAAAAGTTACAAAATTCACCAGTATTGCAGATGCAAAATACCACAGAGCAAATATTTTCATATCACTCAAGTCAAAATCGTTTACCGTTTCAAGTAACTCTTTGCTTGACAGGGAGATAGCATCAAAATCTATCTCTGAAAAATCAATGTAACCGACGTATTTTGAAATGAAAAAGTTCAAAATACAATACAAACCAAAA
>CAMAGQ010000048.1 GCA_945833895.1 uncultured bacterium | reverse complement strand
GTAAATGTTGCTACCAACTGCCTAAGAGTTTGTCAGGTTTTGGCTTTTGGGGGTGGGGGTAAATATTGTCACCAACGCCCTAAAGATTTGTAATCTTTTGGATAGGGGTAAATTTGGGGGGTAAATAAAATATACCCCTCTCCTAATGGGACACTAGCCGAACCGGCGAACTTGTGAGCCGCGTGAGACTGCGTGCCGAATGGCTGAGGGGTAAGGGGTGAGGGTTCGATTTGCCCTCCCACTCTGGGGGAGGGCAGAATTTCTTAATGAACGTCAGTGAATTTAGAAATTCGGGAGAGGGTTTGAGTTGCAAAGGTGTTTGGGATTCTTCGCTAACGGCACTCGCGATACGCTAACGCTCCTCTGCTCGTGCCTGCTCAGAATGACGCATCAGATATTCCCTCCCTTTCTGAGGGAGCGAATTTACGTACGGACGGAGTGAAACGAGTCCGGATAGCGAACAGATTGAGCCTACTACTGCGTAGCAGTTTTGGCGAAACTCTGTGAGCGTGGAGTAAATTCAAGACGGGGAGAAAAGGGTGGGTGCTAATTATTTTTAATGCAAACTTATTAATCGCCCCCTCTCCCTAACCATCCCCCGTCGGGGGATGGAACAGTACAAACACCCTCACCCAAAGTTGGAGGGTAAATTGTAGAATGTGGTAAATCTGTGATTTACCGCATCAAAAGATACTATTCTACAACTTTTAACCACAAAATCTGCGATATGGTCGAAAACAAAAACTAATCATCTGCCGAAACAAGTGCAGGCAAATCAACGCTAAGAATTTGAGAGAGTTGTATTAATTTCTTTAGACTTATACATCTTTCATAACGTTCAACGTGTCCTATAAATTTCGAGTTAGCACCGAGCATCTCGGCAAGTTTTTCTTACGAAAACCCTTGTGCAAGCCGATATTTTCTTATATTCTTACCTATATTTGTATAAACAGTTGTTTCGTAATCCATATACGGTTATATTAAAATATATACCTCATTAGCACCACTAGCGTATAAGCACCATTTTGTAATTAACTCATAATTACAAAACCACAGGAGTGTACTCCCCCTTTACCGCTATTTTTTTTAGGTTATAATATAGAGTATGAGAAATATTTTAAACAGTCTCAAAGGTGTAATAGTGGTTTCTGTTCAGGCAATGCCGTCTGAGCCGCTTTACAAAGAAGAATGTATGCTTGCTATGATGAAATCCGTTGTGAACGGCGGAGCAGGTGCGTTGAGAGTGGCGGGAACAAGAGATGTTAAAAATGCTAAGAAAAACTTCGCCATCCCTGTTATAGGGCTTACCAAGCCTAACGTTATTCCTAAAAATTGGAAAGAAATTGTCTATATAACACCGACAATCAAAGACGTTATCAGCCTTGTTGAAGCAGGTGCGGACATTGTGGCTTTTGACGGAACTCAAAGAAAACGCCCCGAAAATGAAAAACTTGAAGATTTGATAAAATATGTTCACATAAATAAAAGGCTTGCTATGGCTGACATTTCAACCGTTGAAGAAGGCTTGAATGCACAGGAAGCAGGGGCTGATATTTTATCAACAACACTTGCGGGTTACACAATGGAATCTCTTGAGTCACCTGCGAATGAACCTGATTTTGAGTTACTGAAAAATCTCGTTAATCAAACTAATCTGCCTGTTGTTTTGGAGGGTCGAATTTGGACACCTGCACAGGTTGACAGGGCTTTTGCACTGGGTGCTCACTGTGTTGTAATAGGTTCAGCAATAACACGACCGCAACTAATTACAAAACGTTTTGTTTTCAGAAAGGGCTAATATATGAAAATTTTTCCGCTAAGACTACTTTCACCAATGGATAAAGCACAAAATCTGTTGCGAATTGTTTCAGGAGAATACCCGCCGATTGCAGGGGTTTCTCATGCAGGTGATACGTACGTTAAAGACGCTATCAAAGCAACAAGTGAACTGAAAATTAATCCTGATAACAAACTTGAATACACCATTGATACAAAAGAAGTCGCAAGTCGTATGACTTTCAGGAATTATCTTAATAACTTGATTAAAAAAGTTTATAACAAAGGAGAATAGCAATATGAAACAGGCTTTAGCGTTTGATATTGGCGGAACAAAGATTTATAACGCAATAATAAATTCAGACGGCAAAATCGTGAGCGAAATCGAAAAACATTCTACTCCGAAAGATTTTGGCGGAATTAAAAATTTATTCAAAGCCGTTATAAAACAATACGAAAATGAAGTTGACGTAATCGCCTTTTCAACCTGCGGTGCCGTAAACAATCAAAATACAGGAATTGTCGGTTCAACTGGAAATATCGCAAAAGAATATCCGACAATGGATTTTAAAAGTTTATCAACCAAACCTGTTTTTGTGGAAAACGATGCAAACTGTGCAGCCTGGGCTGAATACAAAATCGGGGCATCTCAAAATACAGCGGTTTCTGTTATGCTAACTCTCGGCACAGGCGTTGGCGGCGGAATTATTATCAATGGAAAACTTCTCAAAGGGCAAAACGGTGCGGCAGGCGAAATGCACTTCAAGATGAGTACCGAAAAAAAACGTAAATGTTCCTGCGGAAGTTGGGATTGTTTTGAAAGTTACGCATCGGGCACAGGACTGAAATTGACCGCAGAAGAAATGCTTAACGATAAAAATGTCACAACTTACGATGTTGTAGACGGGGTTAAAAACGGCAACCCTGAAATGGTTGAAGTTCTGAACAAATGGCAGAATGATATTACAGACGGAATTGTAGGACTTGCAAATATTTTTGACCCTGATTGCGTTGTACTTTCAGGTTCTATGGCAGAGTTTACGGATATTGAAAAAATCGAAAAAGAAGTAAATTCGCAAATCGTAACAACTCCGACATCTATAAGAAAAGCACAAGCCGGAAACTTTGCAGGTATGATTGGTGCGGCGTTAATGGCATTGAATTAAACGAGGTTAAAATGGGCAAATCAAAAACCAGAATATTAAGAAAAGGTATTAATAATCAAGTTACAAGGCTGTCAAGAGAAGATGCCATTAGTAACGTTGTAAAATATTTCAATGAGAATAACCTTACAAAAGCCCACGATTTAATCACAATGTTCGGACTTGATGCTGAAGAAATCCTTGAAGCCGGTGCAAGTTACGAACACGTCGTTGCGATGAAAAATATTTTGTAACAGTTATGATGAAGATTTTAAACAAAATACTATTCTGGCTAAATTGTGCAAGGGTCTATTCCTTGCCAATTACCGTTTTGAACTGGTTTGTCATTTTCGTTTACACGCTAAAACATAACAGCAACGTAATTTTAGGGATTTTGGCACTTGCGGGAATATCACTTGTCCACATGGCAACAAACCTTATTGATGACTATTTTGACTACAAAATCTTGATCAAGGACGAAAATTTTCTTAATTCCGCACAAAACTGCAAATGTTTATATCTAAAAAATAAACAAGCAACGGTAGACGAATTGAAATATGCGATAATAACTTTCCTTGCTTTGGCGGGAATTATCGGAAGCGTGCTATTCTTTTTGTCGGGGTATTACGTTGCAGTTCTTGCACTTGCGGGGCTTGGAATTGCAATAAGTTACCAGAAATTTTCTATCTGCGGAATTGGCGAACTTGCGGTATTTCTTGCTTACGGACCTTTGCTGTACGAGGGAACTTATTATGTTATGACAGGGAAATTTTCAATTTATGTGCTAATTCTGTCTATTGCATGCGTTCTGGTGACGATTACGGTACTTTATGTCCACATGCTAATGGATTATGACGGCGACGAATGTTCGCACAAAAAAACTTTATGCAGATTTATGAAAACCAAAGAGGTTGCACTAAACTTCCTGCTTGTGTTTTATCTTGGCGGATTTGCCGGTATGACATTTTTTGCGGTATTGACGAAAAATTACTTTTATTTGTTGACGTTTTTAACGGTTCCGATGATTTGTGAATTGTATAAAACTTTGAAAAATTTTAACGAGGACAAAACAAATTTACCTGATGTAAAATTCTGGCACTACCCGCTTGATAATTGGGAAAAGATAAGAACTTCCCCTGATGCTCCGTTTTATTTCAGATTTTTTTATTCCAGAAACATCCTAACATGGTTTTTGCTGCTAACCTGCTTAGCAACAATGTGTGACTAACCCTTAACTCCTTCCACTCCGGGGCACTAGCCGTACAGGCGAACTTGTGAGCCGTGTGAAACTGCGTGCCGTATGGCTGAGGGTAGAATTTCTTAATGAACGCAGTGAATTTAGAAATTCGGGAGAGGGTTTGAATGTCAAAGAAAATAAATTCGTTATTCTTGTTTGTTGAATTAAAGTTTGCCCCTTCCCCCTAGGGGACAGGGTCATAACCTCCGGGATTCCACGGGTGGCATCGGCAAATTCGTTTGATACCCAGCCAGCCGCCTTTGATTACGCCGTATTTCATTATTGCCTGCTTTGTGTATTCGGAACACGTCGGAGTAAATCGGCATACTGATGGTGTGAATTTTGAAAAATATTGATAAATTTTTATAAGTCCAAGTACGATTTTTTTCATTTTTAATCTCTTTTTATTCTGTCATATAAGCATCGCCGATAGAGTCAATTGCTTCAACCTTGATATCTGTTATAAGTTCCGAATAAGAAATAACGACAACCGTCGGAATATGTCTTTCAAGTAACTGATAAAGCGGTAATCTGATTCTTGGCGAACACAGAATGACAGGTTGTCTGCCGCAAGTTTGGTGTGCTCGAAGTAAAGTTGTTGCGGTGGTTTCAATGAGTTCTTGCACCTGCATAGGGTTTAGCAGGAACATTGTACCCAACTCTGTTCTCTGGCAACTGTCATCAAGAATTTTCTCCCAATCAGGCGAAAGTGTAAGTGCATACAGAACCTTATCATCCTGAACATTTGCAAGACATATTTGTCTGCCAAGTGCCGCTCTTAAACGTTCTGACAGAATATCAGGCTCTTTCGAAAATCTTGCATAATCGCAAAGTCTTTCAAATACAAAGATAATATCTTTGATAGAAACTTTTTCTCTGATAAGGTTAACAAAAATCTTTCTCAAGTCACTTGTAGAAATGATTGTAGGAACTAAGTCATTAACAAGTGTAGGGTCTTGCGAACGTACAAGTTCCATAAGTTTAAGCACGTCAGTTTTGGTCATAACCTCATCAACGTGTTTTCTTACGCACTCTTGAAGATGTGTAACGATAACATCTGTCGCATCAACAGCCGTAACAAGACGTGCTGATTTTGAATCTTCAGCAGAAATCCAGTAGGCTTGTGTTTGATAAGTCGGGTCAATACCGATAATCGCATCTTCAGGAACTTCTTTTTTCATAGAATCCCACTGGTCGGCAATTACCATGAATTTACCCGGGTAAACGTAGCCTGTTGCGACAGTATTACCACGAATTGATATCATATATTCATTTGCATCAAGTGCAGATGAATCCATAATTCTTATGTTCGGAAGAATGTAGCCTAATTCATCAGTCACTCTCTGACGAAGTGCGGCAATTTTTGCAAGCAATTGACCTTCCTGATCAGGGTCTGCAATGACAAGCAGGTTTGAACCGACTTGCAAACTCAAAATATCAACCCCTAAGCGTTCATACATTCTGTTCGGGTTAACCAAATCCTGCATATTTTGACGGACGTTTTCCAACTGTCCCAACTGAGATTGAACATCGGCATTAATAAGTACCTGAAACCCTGCAACGCCAAGTGCAATTGCAAAAATAAAGAACGGCAAAGGCGGCAAACCTGTACCTTGCCAAAACCACGTATGACCTGATATACCAAGGAGAAACAAGAAACCTGCCGCAAAGAATAAAGCGTAAGGTTTGCTTGTAATCTGCGAAGTTACATCAGCACCCAATGAAGGGCTTGCCGCAGAAGCACGGGTCATAAAGATACCTGCCGCAATTGACATCAATAGCGACGGAACCTGAGATGCAAGACCATCACCGATTGTTAAGACTGTGTATTTAGAAACCGCATCGGAAATTTGCATTTGGTTCATCAAACACCCGACGCACAAACCACCGATAATGTTAATCAATACGATAATGATACCTGCTATAGTATCACCTTTTACGAACTTCATCGCACCATCCATAGAACCCATCAAACTTGATTCTCTGGATAGGTCCTCACGTTTTTGAGTTGCTTCTTCAGGAGAAATCAACCCCGCGTTAAAGTCCGCATCAATAGTCATCTGTTTACCGGGCATTGCATCCAGTGCAAATCTGGCAGAAACTTCCGCGATACGTTCGGCACCTTTTGTGATTACCATGAACTGTACAACCGTAATAATAAGGAAGATTACACCGCCGACAATCATATTACCGCCGGTTACAAACTCTCCGAATGCGTGAATTACCTCTCCTGCTTCACCTTTAGACAAAATCAAACGGGTGGAAGCGATTGACAGTACCAATCGAAACATTGTACCGACAAGGATAATTGACGGGAATGATGATAATTCCAAGGTCTTTTGTACGTACAGAGCGAACATCAGAAGAACAATTCCAAGGGTAATATTCAAACAGATACAAACGTTAATAACCCAGTTTGGAAGTTCGCAAAGCAAGATAACCAAAAGGAACAGCACAAATAGAGCCATTGCAATTTCACTTAACATATTTCTATTTTCCGGTGCTGCCATTATACCTCTTTCAATACCTCACTAATTATTGATAATTGAGATTCTATCGTTGCATCAATTACCCCGTTTGACGTTGTTACGACACATCCGCCTTCCATTACGTTTTCATCGGGAAGTATCGACACAGATGCTTCAAAACCCATTGAAGTGACAACTTCAGGAATTTCCTGTTTTAACATCGCACACTGCGACGGATTAACCTTCAAGGAAATCTTCTTTTCTTCTTTAGATAACCCGCTCAGGATTTCTTTTATATTTTCAAGAATTATCGAAGAATCTTCAATTGATTCTTTTTTAATGATTTTCTTTGCAATATCAAGACTAATCTCCAAAATATCGGGGGCAATAGAATCAAAAACCGCCTGCTTTGCATTGAGAAAATTCCCGATTGCACCTCTTAACTCTTCAATTTCAGCCTGAGCGGCATCCAAACCTTCCTGATAGCCTTCCTTTTTCGCTGCTTCTTTTATCGCAGCAGCCTCTTCTCTTGCACGGGAAATAAGATTTCTGTCGTCAATTCTGCGGAAACCTCTGCGTCTGTCACCTCTTCGGCGTTCCTGACGTTGTTTAAAATCAATGTTATCCAGATTGAACAAGTCAATTTCTTGTTCAGCAGGAGTTTTTTCAGGAGTTTGCTCAACAAATGCTGCGGCATCTTCCACCACGGCAGAATTTTGCCCGCCGTCTTGAACAATGTCCTGTTTTGTAACTACCTCTTCCTCAACCGGTTTTTTCTTTTTATTTTTTATAATCATGATACAAGAACATTATACACTATTACACAGGTGTGAGGCAACAATACTTGCAACTTTTGGAGGTATTTTATCATAGTAATTACCCTCTAAAGCGTTAAATACCAGTCGTTTTACACCTATACGCTCTGTTATCAACAATGTATCTAATTCTTTACGAGAACGGGTCGACGCAAATTTTCTTAACCTTAATACAACTTTATTAGGAGCAAGGTCGGTATTTTTCGGAAGATTTGTTTTTATTTTCTGCAAACATTTCAAAGCATTTGCCGTTCCGACTCTTTTTTCCAAATCAGGAACCTGCATAAACTTGATTACCGTTTCCGCATCATCAGGATTAAATTTGTTCAAAATTGTCTGAACTTTATCCTGTTTCATTTTGTTAAACAGCATTGCAACAGTCGCAAGTTTAAGAACCTTAGAATCGACTTTAGGAAAGTCCACAGCAGCCCCGCCGGAGGGTTCAACAGGCATAGGAAGTTCTCCGCCTTCTTGAGGTGGTGCGGCTTCAGCCTGAGCGGATTCTTGCATATCCTGAGCCATTTTGTCCATATTAGACTGAGATGCGGCAAATTCCATCAAACCTTCATCAATCGCACCCTTATCTTTTAACTCGGTAATCGCTTCAACATAACTTTTCTTTACGTGGTGTTCAATGAGTTCAAGAATCTTGTCTTGCGGTAATCCTTGTGAAAACGTCTGCTTCGCTATTTCAAAAATAGTATAAGCAATTTTTTGCATAAT
The DNA here is from genome assembly GCA_945833895.1 of uncultured bacterium. Classification (GTDB taxonomy): domain Bacteria; phylum Cyanobacteriota; class Vampirovibrionia; order Gastranaerophilales; family Gastranaerophilaceae; genus Zag111. The sequence continues at coordinate 2,484 of CAMAGQ010000048.1, read as the reverse complement.
AGGATCCCAGTATTGTTGCGGAATTCCGGATCTGATAACGTCGACAGACTTATGAAAAGACCATTCTGCAATAATCTGAGTAATTAAGACAGACTGCTCGGCATCAAAATGAAGATTTTCATCTTCTGCAAGAGTTTGTCCCGAAAGCATTGCAAAGTTACCGAGAGTGTTGACAACATATTGTTTTTGAAAGTCGTCAAACTCTTGAGGCACCATCTCCTGTGCCTGTTGAGCCAAATTCTGGGCAAAACTCTTATAATCAAAGTCTTTTGTTGCCATAATCCGCTACTGCTCCTCTCTGCTTGAACTTTCTTCAATCCAACTCTTAATCTTATCGGCAGAATCTTCTGTAATATCGCCTGAAAGACTTTCAAGAGAATCTATCAGCAAGTTTTCGTCAAACTGAGGTACAGCAACAGGAACTCTTTGCTGTTGTTGATTTATCAAATCCTGAGCAAGTTGTGATTGTCTTTGAGTTAACTGGCTTGCTTTTGAATTTATTGCATTCAATTGTTTTTCCTGTTCCATAGTTCTCTGGCGAAGATTTTCAACTTCAATCTCGTTTTCTTCTTTTATTCTCTTAACCTTAGAAGAAATTGCAGAGAAAATTACAACAAGCCCAAATCCTGTCAATAACAACGCTAACCACCACGGATTACCGGTCTTGTCAGGTGTCGGCATTGCCTGTTGTCTGTCAGGAGTAAGATACGGGTCATTACCCGACATAAACGCAATAGAAACATTCGCCGCCGTAACCTTTGGACTTGCCGCTCTTGCGATTAATTCTTTCAACTCTTCAAGCGTTGTATCTGACGGAAGATTGTTTCTGTCAAGCGTAACCGCAATGGAAATATCTTCAACAACTCCCGGTCTTATGTATTCGTTAGTCTGAGTTTTTGTCACACCGTACTGTGTTTCAGTTGCCTGACGGGAGTATGACCTGTTCTGGCTTGAATCGGCACTGCCTGACGGAAGTCCGTTCGGCAAATACGTACTGACCGCATTAATTCCCTTTGATTGGTCTTTTGTTTCATCACCCAAACCTTCGGTGAAAGATTGCTCAGAAACAGAAGCCTTTTTGTTCGGGTCATATTCTATAGAAAATTTTTCAACAGGAGTTTGACGTAAAAACGTACTTACCGTTGCTACGTAATTCCCTGCACCGACTAATCTGTCCAACTGCTTTGAAATCTTTTGCTGCATATATTTATCATTTTCTTCAAGTTTTTGCAACATTTCGTCTTCGGCATTCATAACGCTGTGATAAACATTACCGTTAGTATCGGTAATCGCAATGTTTTCAGCCTTCAACTCCGCAACACTGCCTAAAAGTAAGTTTGTTATCGCCTTAATCTTCATCTGGTCTAACTTTTCGCCCGACGGAATTACAAGTTGTACGGTTGCCGTTCTTTGCTTGTTTTCGTTGTCCCACATACTTGAAGTTTCAGGAATAGAAATGAATACCGTCGCGTTTTCAACATTACCGATACGCTTGATAAGCCTTGCCAATTCGCCATTCATTGCTCTTGCAAGACGAATTCTCTTATCCTCTTTGGTTGATGTAAAATCACCCTTATCAAAAATTTCCAACCCTACATTCTGGTCAACCAAACCGCTTTCAACGATTGCAATAAGAGCCTTATCTCTATCCGTTACCGTACATTTTTTGGTTAAAGTTGAACAATTCTTAGCGTTAAGAGTTAACTTAGACTTAGTACCGTCTAACTGTCTTTCAACCGTAATTCCCTGCCTTGCCAGTAATGCTTGAATTTCTATCGCTTTCCCCAGATTGTCGGTCGTTAATAAATCAACATTTGCCTTTAACGGTTCATTTCCAACGACTTTTGCGTTATTGTCGGGATTCTTACCGCCACCACTGTTTGCCGCAATCGCAGCCACGATAACAATAAGAAGAATTATACCGACTACCCCGCCGATAATACCATACAATAAGGTTTTATTTTCTAAAATTTTACTAAAATCCATCTCCGTCCCGCTGTCTAAATCTTTTGTTTTCACTTAATTTTTGAAATCAGTAGAATTATTATACAGAAATTTGAGATATTCTGTCGTATGCGTTTATAACCTTACCTGTAAGTTGTGTTGCAACGTTTACGGCAATTTCCGACTTAGACATCGCAGTCATAACATCGTGAATATCAACGTTTTTATTCCCTGACATAACGTCTTTCAACAGATTATCCGGAGCACTCATCTCAGTATTAAGATTTTCAACCAAACCTGTAAAAACCTGCTTGAAATTCTGAGTTTCAGGAGCCTCAACCCCTTCCATACGAACAGATTTAGGCATAAGCCCGTTCATGCTTGTGTCGAACTTTGTATGTTGAATTCTGCTTGCCAAATCGTACCTTGGGAAATAACTGTTCTGCATAATACTACCTTTCTACTCTATCTTACATTATATTAGCTATTTTTTTCAATGTTTATCGTGAAAAATCAACCAAAAGGAGGACTTTAAAGATA
>CAMAGQ010000047.1 GCA_945833895.1 uncultured bacterium | reverse complement strand
GAAGGGGGGCACTTCCTCCTTATACAAAGGGATGGAATAGTTTACCTCTTATTCATATCTAAGGGCATCTATCGGGTTTAGCAAAGAGGCTTTGTAGGCAGGATAGTAGCCGAAACCTATACCTATTGCGGCTGAAAACCCTAAAGACAGTATAATTGACGGAAGTGTTATGGCGATATTCATGCCGGCAAGCGAGTGCATCAAGTTTGCTCCGATAATCCCTATTGCTACACCGATTAAACCGCCAATCATTGACAACAGGAATGATTCTATTAAAAACTGTATTCTAATGTCGGAGGCTTTTGCTCCGATTGCCATACGAATTCCGATTTCTTTTGTTCTTTCTGTAACAGAAACGAGCATTATGTTCATAATTCCGATACCGCCGACGATTAGCGAAACCCCTGCTATCGCACCGAGTAAAAGCGACATTGTTTTGGTTGCGGATTTTATGGTTTCCTGCATTTCAGCAAGGTTTCTTATTTCAAAATCGTTTTCTTGTGATTTTCCGATGTTGTGGCGCTTTTTCAGTAATTCTGTTATATCTTCTTGTGTTGTTGTTATAATTTCGTCATTTTGAGCTTTGACGGCAATCATGTTGACAGTTCCGGGGAAATCTGTTCCGAAAACCTTTCTTTGAGCGGTCGTTATCGGGATAAATATTATGTCATCCTGATCTTGCCCCATCCCGCTTGAACCTTTTGTTTTCAATAGTCCGACAACTTTGAACGGAATATTACCGACTCTGATTGTTTTACCAATCGGGTCAACATCTCCGAAAAGTTCTGTTGATACGGTTTGACCGATTACTGTTACTTTTGTTCCGTTTTTAATGTCTTCAGGAATAAATCCTCTGCCTGTGTCTATTTCGTAATTTCTTATCATAAAATAAGCACCTGTTGTACCGCCGACACTGGTTGACCAGTTTTGGTTTCCGTAGGTTAATTGTTTTGATTCGCTTGAATATGGTGCTACAGCCAGTATTCCGCGGCATTTTTCGTCAATAGCGTTGGCATCTTTCATTGTAAGTGTCGGTTTTGTGCCGGAACCCATTCTAACCCCGCCGGATTTTGCAGAGGCCGAACGTATCATAAGCAGATTACTGCCCATTGATTCCATGTCTTTTGCAATCTTTTTACTTGCACCCGAACCTACTGCAAGCATTATTATCACCGCACTAACCCCGATAATTATGCCTAAACTCGTCAGGATAGAACGCATTCTGTTTATTTTTAATGACACTGTTGCCATTTTTAATATGGATTTGAAATCAAGCATTTAAGTCTCCCTGTTTCTGTGAGCAAGCCATTTAACTTTAGGCTCATCAAGAACAATGTTTCCGTCTTTGAATTTCATAACACGTTTTGTATATTCGGCGATATCAGGCTCGTGAGTAACCAGAACAATTGTTTTGCCCATTTCTTCATTTAGCCTTATGAAAAATTCCATAACCTCAATACTTGTTTTTGTATCAAGGTTTCCTGTCGGTTCGTCGGCAAGTATAAGCGGGGCATCGTTTACTATTGCCCTTGCGATAGCAACACGCTGCTGTTGACCGCCTGACATCTGGTTTGGCATGTGGTCTTCACGATTTTTCAGTCCGACAATTTCTAATGCCCATTTTGCACGTTCAATTCGTTCTTCTTCAGGCACGCCTTTATAAATCATCGGCAGGCAAACGTTATCTAATGCCGAAGTCCTTGATATCAGATTAAATCCTTGAAATATAAACCCGATTTTTTCGCATCTTACCATTGCAAGTTTGTTATTATCAAGATTAAGCATATTCTCTCCGTCGAGGAAGTAACTACCTGATGTCGGTTTATCGAGTGTTCCGAGCATATTCATACAGGTGGATTTTCCTGAACCTGATGTTCCCATAATTGCGACAAATTCACCTTTTTTAACGTTAAACGATACATCGTTTAAAGCGTTAAACGAATCTTCTCCGGTTTGATAAGTTTTTATTGCGTGTTTTACTTCAATTAAATCCATTTTATAACCTTGTTGTTTTATCTGAACATTCCCGGAGGTCCGCCGTGGCGTCTTTGTTTGTTGCCTGTTTGCATATTAGCAGAATTTTTCCCGCCTATGGCATCGACAATTACGTTATCTCCTATTTTTACCTTGTTCGAGATAATTTCGGTTTGAGAATCGTCGCTTGCTCCTTCTTTTATATCAACCCTTTGCGGTTTTCCGTCGGCTAAAATCCAAATTCCCTGATGCTGATATTTTTGTCCTGTTTTATCAGGGGTGAATTTTAGGGCTGTTGTAGGAATACACATTACATCTTTGCTTCTTTTTGTTATGATGGAAACATTTGCTGTCATACCCGGTTTTAGTTTCAAATCCTCGTTATCAACGCTTACGATAACAGTATAAGTTACGACGTTAGAGGTTGTGGTTGAGTCAAGTCTTACCTGCGAAACTTTTCCGTAAAATGTGCTGTCAGGATAACCGTCAAGTGTGTATTCAACTTCTTGACCTTCTTTTACCTGTCCGATATCGGCTTCTGATACGTTAACTTCTATTTGCATTTTTGTGAGGTCTTGTGCAATGGTAAAAAGTTCAGGAGCCTGAAAACTTGCGGCAACCGGCTGTCCTACGTCTATGTCACGGGAAATTATTGTTCCGTCAACAGGTGCAATAATTTTTGTATAACCAAGGTTTGTCATTGCGGTATTGTAAGTTGCTCTTGCCTGTGCGATAGATGCTCTTTGAGCTCCGATTGATGCTTTTTGTGCAAGGTAATCGCTTTCGGCTTGGTCAAGTTCGCTTTTTGCAACAAAGTTTTTTGCATAAAGGTTTTTGTAACGTCTGTAAGTCTTTTCTGCAAGTGCTAATTGTGCGTTAAGTTTTGCAAGATTTGCTTCTGCGTTGTTTATTTGTGCTCTGTTTTGGTCGACTGAGGCTTGAAAGTTTGCGGGGTCAATTTGTGCAAGTAATTGCCCTTTTTTTACTTCCGAGTTGTAGTCTACATAAATCTCTTTCATCAATCCTGATACGGTTGAACCAACGCTCACGATGTTTACAGGGTTAATTGTTCCTGAGGCTTCGACAACGTCCGTTATTGTACATTTAGAAATCTTTTCGGTCTTGTAAATGACCTTTTTTGTGTTGTATTGTTGATATGCAACTCCGCCAATTGCCAAAACTGCAACAAGAATTGCGATATATCTTTTTTTACAATATTTTTGCTTTATTTCATCTAAATTCATTCTATTTTTCCTCTATTGAAAGCGTAACTTCCTGCGGAAGTGCGATTACACTTTCCAATTCAGCTTTTGCTACGTTGTATCTATAAATTGTTTCAATATATGAACATTGTGCATTGTTGTAATTTACTTTTGCATCTTGAAGTTGAATATAATCACCCAAGCCGACGTAATATCTGCCTTCTGCAAGTTCATAATTTTCCAGTGTTTGATTTACTTTTACCGCTAAAAGCGGGATTTGTTTTTCAAGTTCAATCATGTTAATGTACGCATTTTGAACTTCGAAATAAATATCCTGATTTAACTGATTTAATGAGTTTTCTGCAATATCGACCTGAAATTCGGCGGCATCAACATTTGCTTTCTGTGCCATTATGTTAACTGCACTTGATAAGTTTACACCAACATTCAGAGAATTTGTATTGTTCATATCTCTATATCCGTATCCCGCGTTTGCTGAAATCTCCGGATAGTAGTTTCTTTTTACGTAAAGTAAATTTTCTTTTACCGCATCAAGTGTTGATGTGTAGGCTTTTAAATCGGCTCTGTTTTTGTAAGCCATTTCAATACACTCTTCAAATGAGTACGGAAATTCTTTCACCTCATAATCTGTCAGAACATCCCATTTTTCTACGGAGGTCATCAATTTTGCATCTGTTACTTTATCTGGTGCTTTGGAACTTTTACTTACGGCAGGACGCTCCATGTCTGTCAAATCAACGGGCGCAACATTGTTTTTTATATTAAATTCTTCTGTGCTTGAAATCGAATACTGCGGAGCATCTTTCAAATACATGGTGTTATTCAAATTGACAAGAGAATTTTTGTAGTTGTTTTGGGATTGAATAAGAGCGATTTTTGAATCACTCAAGGTAACTTCGGCATTAACAACGTCAATTTTTGATTTAATCCCTTCATCAAAATAGGCTTTTGTTCTCTGGTAGTTTCGTTCGTTAATGTCAACGTATGCTTTGTTGATTAGGACAGTTGCACGAGAGGCGAGAACTTCATAATATCTTTGTTTTACATTGAAAATGGTTTCTCTTACCGTGTTGTCAAATGTATATTGGTCGGCAATTTTATAGAACTTTTCCATTCTTATTCTTGCGTTGGTTTTTCCGAAATTCCAGATTAATTGGTTAAGTGTAGCCTCAACCGAGTAAAGGTCGGAATGACGTGATCCTCTTTTGTCTTTTGTTCCCGTATAATTGTAACCCGTTCCGACACCAAGCGTTGGGAAAAATTCAGAACGAGCAAGCGTTACTCCTGTTTTTGATATTTCGTAATTGTACTTCGCACTTTTAATATACGGACTGTTTTTCAGTGCTATTGTTATGCAATCGTTCAATGATAATACGGAATTTGGCTCAACCTTAATATCTTGGAGAGCAAATGCGGGGCATGCTGTTGCCAGTGTTGCTGTAATGAACATGCAAATCAATACTTTTTTTATTTTGTTCACAATAAATCCTCTTTATAGTTCATAGAACGACAAAAATTTTATATTGTTCATTTTGTCAAATTTCAAAAAATAACATGTAAAGTTTATTAATTTTTTTTTATAGCATATTCATTGACAATTTTCTTTGGTTTTACTAATATATCATATATTTGAAGGATTTATATACCTATTCACATTTGGTAAATTGATGTAAAGTATTGTAACGATTTCGGTCAAAATGTTAAAGTTTTGTAAAAAAGTGCCGATATCATGCAAAAAAGAATATCCCGTGGGTTTATATATAATATCTGCCAATATACAGAGTATATATGATATGCTTGACAGTGATAGAAAAAAGTTTGATAATAGAATAAATGAAGTGAATGCAACAAGAAAAGGAGTATGACATGAACAAAAAAACGCTTATCTTACTAGCAATGGCTTCCACACTTGCTATACCAAGCGGATGTTTTGCAGAATCCAACATTTCCGGTGTGACTGGAGTAAATGGTGTTGGAAATTCTGGCACGTTTAACATCTACGCAGATGTTATTGGTAAAAATGGTGGAACCGGCTTTAAAAAATATGACAATTTTACTGTTGGACAGGGCGATACAGCAAACTTAATGTTTGACGGTTACACTAAAAACGGTCAAGATATGAGTATTGGCACTTTTATTAACTTGGTACAAAATAAAGTTAATATCAATGGTATTGTAAATACAATGAAAGAAGGCAATAATTTCTACAACGGACACGCTGTATTTATTACACCGGGTGGTATGGTTGTAGGTCAATCAGGTGTTTTAAATGTCGGCAGATTGTCTACAGTAACACCTACAGGTGCTAAATTTAAAGAAATCGGCGATGCTTACGACAGATACAACGCTGACAGAACTCAAGAAAATGCAGATGCGTTTGTTAAGACAGGTGTTATGAACTTCTTATCAAATTCAAAAACAGGTGGATCTTGGGGTAGTAATGGTGAAATCACTGTTGAAAACGGCGGTAGAATTATCGCTCGTGACGGCGTTGTCCTAAGAGGTAATGATGTTAACATTGCGGGTGCAGTTGTTAACGGTGTTGCTCTAAATCAAGCATACCAAGCAAGTTTGTTTGATGCTTTGGTAAATACAGCAGGTATCAAAGACACAACAGCAAAAAATGCAGGTGGACAGTTAATAATTGAATCAACAAATGGCATGACAGTTACTGGTAACGTTTTGAATAACGATAACGGCGGTACTTATATTACAAATAACGGTGCTAACGGTATGAATGTTACCGGCGAAGTTTTTGCTAAAAATGGAACAGCAAGATTGTACAGCACAGCAGGTGATTTGAATGTTGGTACAACAGCTGCCGCAAATATCGGCGGTACTGAAGTTCAAGTATTGAATAACAACGGTGGTGCTTTGACATTAGGTCAAAATGCTCGAATTGATGCAACTACAACTAAGATTTATAACCACGGTTCAGGTGCATTAAAAACTGATGCTACAATCAATACAACAACCTTATCTCTTAAAAATGAAGCAGGTAAAGGTGCTGATAACGTTGGTTTAGATGTTGGCGGTACTATCACAGGCGGTGGAGATGTTGCTATCAGAAACTACGATGGTGATATGAACTACAGAGCAAATCTTACTAACAATGGTTTCAATACTGGTATTGTTAACGATACTACAGGCGGTAAGATGACAGTTGGCGGTTCAGTTGCTAACAACGGTAACGCAGGTATCATCAATATTAAACAAGCAGGTACTGGTGCTATGGATGTTACTGGTACTATTACAAATACTTCTGCAACAGGACATCATTCACAAGTTGTTGATAACACTACAACTTACATCACAAATAAAACAGGATCTGGTTTGAACTTCAGAGGTACTGCTAACAATACAAACGGTCACCTTGCTATTAACAACTATAAAGGTAATATGGATGTTCAAGGCAACATTACTGTAATAAACGGAAATCTTGGTGTTGTTGACAGAACCGGTGCCGGAGCAATGAACGTTGCATCAACTATTAAGGTTGAAGGCGGTAACGCTGTTCTTAAGAAAGAACAAGGAACAACAGGCGATATGACTGTTAACGGTTCACTTACTCACGATGGTTATATGGCAGTTCTTAATAATGCTGGCAAACTAAATCTTGGAGCAACTGTTGTAAATAACGGCGGTGCTGTTAAAGATTCTTCAGGCAACCTTGCAGGTGGTTTCTACGCTATCTCAAGAACAAATGGTACCGGTGTTAACGTAACTGATACCTTCAATGCTACCGGTGAAGGCGAAGTTCTTATCAAAAATAAAACTGGTGCTGACGGCTTGAACTATGCTAAAAATGCAACCATTAACACTACAGGCTATCAAGCAGCACTTGTTAACAGAAAAGGCAACTTGAATGCCGCAGGTAACATTTCAGCAGACAGTGTTATCGTACGTGCAGGTACTGAATCTGATCCGTCAATAGGAACATTCTCTGTTACAGGTACATTGACACCAAAAGCAACAACTAATAAGAGTTACATTGTTAACTGGTACACAGGCGAAGGTAACGCAGTTAACGGTGATACTACAAACGGTAAAATGTATACAGATAATGGATCTTCAAACATTGAAATCAGGCAACAAGAAGTTAATAAATAATTAACTTTAGATAATTAAAAAAGTCGGAGTCGAAAGGCTCCGATTTTTTTGTATAGTGTATCTACCCTCCCCTTTAGGGAGGGGTCTATGGTTAGATGATAATTTAATGTCCCCCTTTCCCCTAACGGGGACTTCCTCCTCAAAGGGGGAAGAGATGTTATATTGCTGTTTTCTACTCCCATTCAAGGAAGAAAATAGAACTACAACATTATGTTTTCCCTTATATTTACCCCTACCCTATGCCTTTACGCCGCGGAGGTAGGATTCAACGAACCCGTCTAAATCACCGTCCATGACGGCATCGACGTTTCCGGCTTCAAATCCTGTGCGGTGGTCTTTTACCATTTTGTACGGGTGAAACACGTAGGAGCGAATTTGCGAACCGAAATTTATATCGACATTTTCGCCTTTTAGGTCAGCCATTTTCTTCTCGTATTCAGCCTCTTTTATTGCAAGAAGTTTCGATACAAGAATTTGCATTGCGTACTCTCTATTTTGAAGTTGAGAGCGTTCCTGCTGGCATTTTACGACGATTCCTGAGGGTTTGTGAAGTATTCTGACGGCTGTTTCAACCTTGTTAACGTTTTGCCCGCCAGCACCGCCTGAACGCATTGTGGTTATTTCTAAATCATCTGGCGGGATTGTGATTGTCTTTTCAAAATCTTCGATAATCGGAGAAACTTCAACTGAGGCAAAACTGGTTTGGCGCTTTCCGTTTGCATTAAACGGCGAAATTCTTACAAGTCGGTGGACTCCCTTTTCAGCTTTTGTGTAGCCGAATGCGTATTGTCCTGTAATTTTTATTGTTGCGGATTTTATGCCGGCTTCTTCTCCGTCAAGTTTGTCCAGCAATTCAGATTTCCAGCCACGCTGCTCAACCCATCTCAAATACATTCTAAGAAGCATGCTTGCCCAATCCTGAGCATCTGTTCCGCCTGCTCCGGCGTTGATTGTCAAAATGGCATCGGCACTGTCGTATTCACCTGACAATAACTGTTGAAGTTCAAATTTTTCAAGTTCTATCGAGATGTTTTTTATTTGGTTAAGGCTGTCTGAGATTAAGTCGGGGTCTGATAATTCAAGTGCGACGTTGCAATCGTCAATAACGGCGAACCAGTGGTTGAATTTATCCAAAATTTCTTTTTTTTCTCTAATTTGCTGTCCTATTTTTGAAACTTTTGCAGAATTAGTCCAAATATCGGGACTTTGCATTTCTGATTCCAGATTTGTAATCTCTTTTTTTAGTTTTTCAGGGTCAAAGATACTCCTTGAGTTTTTCAAGTCGCGGTGTTATTAAATTCAATTCCTGCTTTAATTCTGTTTCCATAATCTTATTGTATAATAAAAATTCAGCCTTGCAATTTTAGGAGTAAAAATCATCACTCATTGTCCCAATAATAACACTGGTAAAATGTCGGTTGGACGTGCTTGCACAACAAAAAACGGATGCGGTAAATCAAAGGTTTACCACATCCTACATTTATCGTCATTCTTCGCAATTCGTACAAATAGTCGACATTTTTCAAAATATTCTGCTCAGAATGACAAAATCTTTGCAAATATTTAGGTTGCCCCTCTATATTTACCCCTTTACCCCTGAATTATCTTAATTCGGTCATCGGTTTTAATTTCAACGGGTTCTTTTTGTGATTTTAGTACGTTTTCTACACATCTTGCCGCTGAAAAGTCGTAGATTTGTAAGATTTTATCAGGTCTGTTAAGAGTTTTAAAACCGTCATTTCCTTGTGCACAGTATTCATTCAAAACCGTCGTGTAAAATTTATCAGTCCTTGGATTTTTGATGTCTATCGGTGTTTCTTTGCCGTTTTTGTCAACGTAACTCATAGAACAGAGTTTTCCCTTGTCGGTTACTGTATATCTTAACCCGGAGGCATAGAAAATTCCCGGTTTACTCGAGACGTTGGTAAAAGATTTTGCGGCAACTTTGAAGGCTTCGACCAAGTCTTTTTCGCTGTAGTTAATTTTGTGTAAACGGGTTCTGAACGGTAAAATGTCGTAAATCGCTCTGGTATCGACTTTTCCGGCTTCAAAATACCCTCTGATATGTGCGGAGGCAAGAATTGCAATATCACAATCCAAATCTTTTCTTATGCAGTCGACAATGAAATAAGCGTGTCCGTTAGGGCTTAGCAGGTCATTTGGGACAGGCGGCGGTGCAGATTTTATATATCCGCAGGTTTCATTTTCCCCGAAAATTTTATCAAAAATGTATTTTGCAGGTGCAAATCTTGAGAAATCTTTCGTGTAGCCTATGTTATTTTGAACTTTTTTAATCACTCCGTTTTGATCAAATTCAAGGTTTAAAATTCCAAAATTTTTGCCGTCGCGCCCTGCTTGCGTGATAACAACGGGCTCGCCGTTTTTTGAATATAGTAAGTTTTTTCCTTCTTCAATTCCCGTAACCAAATCATGTGAATGTCCGCCAAGTATTACGTCAATTCCTTTGGTTTGCTTTGCCACAATTTTATCAAGGGTGTAGCCAAGGTGCGAAAGCATGATTATTTTATTTATTCCTTGCCGTTGAAGTTTATTAACCTCATTTTGGATGGAATTAAGCGTTTCTTTTGGCGATAGAACATCAATATCAGTTTGAACAACTCCTGCTTTTGAACGTTGTTTCAAATCTATCGGGGAACAGCCGATAATTCCGTATTTATGTCCGTTTCTTTCTTCTACTATAGATGTTTGGGTTAACATTTTAGCAAACGGGTTTTCTTGTTTAATATTAACGTTATTTGCAAGAATTTTATATTTTATCCACGGAAAAACAGACGCAACTTTTTCTTGCATGTCATATTCGTGGTTTCCAGCAGCAGTTGCCGTAATTCCAAGCAAATTTTGGAACATTGCTGCGATATGGTTTGTTTTTTCGTCCGTCCCAATCATTATATCGCCTGATGACAGTTTGAAGGTATCTTTTTGGGGTTCTGATTTGTTAAGAGTGTCGAACACTTTTCCTGCGGTTAAGGTGCGTTCCATGTTTATTGCTTTGCCGTGATAATCGTTTATATAGAAAATACTTGTTTTAATATTTGTGTCCTGAATTACCACTATACAATCTCCATGCTATCCTTTTATCATGAAACCACTTGAAGATTATTTTTTACTACTTTTATATACTTTTAGTTACAAAATTTAAAATTTATTTAATGCTTCTTATTCAAATCGTAGAAAATTATTTTATAGTTAAGAATTTCAGAAATTAATAACACTTCCCTATAAGAAATCGTCCCGTTTCGCAGTTTCTGCGAAAGACTGGCAAGAGAATACTTTCTGCCAAGTTTATCAGACATCATTTGTGCAAGTTTTGTTAATGTCAAATCTCTGTCAGCAACGAGATTTTTAATTTCATTTAGAATCGGGTTTTTCACGTTTTCTCCTTTTCTAATGATAATCTATTGTTTATGTATTTATTGATAATTCAATATTAATA
>CAMAGQ010000046.1 GCA_945833895.1 uncultured bacterium | reverse complement strand
ATGCCTGCATATAAATATTCAAATTTTCTATTTTTAAAACTCCCTCCTTTGTCATGTAAAAATAGATAAAGAAAATATAAAGATTGTAAACATAACACTTGATAAAATATATTCTTTATTGTAAAATGTTATTGTGATAAAATTCACAAATTAAAATTCAAATACACAAACTCACGTGTTATAAAAAGGAGAAAAAATATGACAACAAAAAACAAAAAAGAAGTTGAAAAACTTGAAAAGACTTTAAATCAGTCTAATCTTGTTGACAACGCAGAACAATTAGAACTTCTAATTGAAAGAGTTCAAAGAGCTCAAAAAATTTATTCAACTTTCTCTCAAGAACAAGTTGATAAAATTTTCAAAGCTGCAGCAACTGCTGCTGACAAGGCTCGTATTCCTCTTGCAAGAATGGCTGTTGAAGAAACAGGCATGGGTGTTTTAGAAGACAAAATCATGAAAAACCACTTTGCAGCAGAATACATTTATAATAAACACAAGAATACAAAAACATGCGGAATTATCAGCAACGATAAAGAAAACGGTGTTAAAATTGTTGCTGAACCTCTTGGAGTTGTTGCGGGTATTGTTCCTACAACTAACCCAACATCAACTGCAATTTTCAAATCATTAATCGCATTAAAAACCAGAAACGGTATAATTTTTTCACCACACCCAAGAGCACAAAAATGTACAATTGCTGCTGCAAGATTAGTATTAGAAGCTGCAGTTAAAGCGGGTGCTCCTGAAGATATTATCGGATGGATTGATGTTCCGTCTATCGAATTGTCTGGTCAATTGATGAAACACAAGAAAATTTCTTGTATTTTAGCAACAGGCGGCCCTGGCATGGTTAACGCAGCATACTCATCAGGAAACCCTGCATTAGGTGTTGGTCCTGGTAACACTTCTGCTGTTATTGATGAAACTGCTGATATTAAAATGGCTGTTTCTTCAATCCTTATGTCAAAAACTTTCGATAACGGTATGATTTGTGCTTCTGAACAATCAGTTGTTATCGTTGACAGCATATACGAAGAAGTTAAGAAAGAATTTGCATACCGTGGTGCTCACTTGTTAAGCGAAACTGAAATGCAAAAACTTATCGATTTCGGATTTATCGATCCTCAAAGAGGAACTGCTCATCCTAAGATTGTTGGTCAAACTGCACACACAATCGCTAGTTTGGCAGGATTTGATGTTCCTGAAAACACAAAAGTTCTTGTTGCACAAAGAAAAACAGTTGATTGGGAAGATCCGTTCTCAAGAGAAAAATTATCTCCAATCCTTGCTATGTATAAAGCAAAAGACTTTGAAGAAGCTGCTGAAACTGCATACTATCTTGTTTCAAGAGGCGGTGCAGGTCATACTTCAGTTCTTTACACTGACGAACGTCACAAAGAAAGAATTGATGCTTATGCACAAAAAATGCCTTCTTGCAGAGTTTTGATTAACCAACCTTCATCTCAAGGCGGTATTGGTGACTTGTACAACTTCCGTATGGAACCGTCATTAACACTTGGCTGCGGTTCTTGGGGTAAAAACTCAGTATCAGGTAACGTAGGTGTTGCTGACTTATTAAACTACAAACGTGTTGCTGAAAGGAGAGAAAATATGTTATGGTTTAAAGTTCCTCAAAAAGTTTACTTCAAACGTGGTGCTACTGACTTAGCATTAAGAGAACTTGCAGGCTGTAAGAGAGCATTTATCGTAACTGACAGATTCTTGTTCAATTCAGGCATGGCTAATAAAATTACTAACGTTTTAGACGAATTAGGTATTAAACACGAAGTATTCTTCGATGTTAAACCGGATCCGACACTATCAACTATTGAAGAAGCATTTGCTATTATGCGTCCGTTTGAACCTGATGTAATCATCGCATTAGGCGGCGGTTCACCAATGGATGCTGCAAAAATTCTTTGGTTACGTTACGAACAACCTGATACAGACTTCTCAGATATCTCTATGAGATTCTTAGATATCAGAAAAAGAATTTGTATGCTTCCTGAACTTGGTAAGAAAGCAAAAATGGTTGCAATTCCTACAACTTCCGGTACAGGTTCAGAAGTTACTCCGTTCTCAATCATCACTGATGATAAAGAAGGCGTAAAATATGCAATCGCAGATTACGCATTGACACCGTCAATGGCAATCGTTGACCCTAACTACGTTGACACAATGCCAAAAGGTTTGACTTCAGCATCAGGTATTGACGCTTTAGTTCACGCAATTGAAGCTTATGTATCTTGTATGGCTACTAACTTCACAAATTCTAACGCATTGGAAGCTTGTAAATTAGTATTCAAATACTTGGAAAGAAGTTACACTGAAGGTGCTAACGACCCTATCGCAAGAGAAAAAATGCACTACGCAGCAACAATCGCAGGTATGGCATTTGCTAACTCATTCTTAGGATTGTGCCACTCTATGGCTCACAAACTTGGTGCAATGTTCCACGTACCACACGGTGTTGCTAACGCATTGTTAATCAGACAGGTTATCAAATATAACGCTTCTGATTGTCCTAAAAAACAAGCAACATTCCCTCAATACAAATATCCATGTGCAGTTGAAAGATATGCTCAAATTGCAGATGAATTGAAATTGGGCGGTAAATCTAATGAAGAAAAAGTTCAATTGTTACTTGATGCAATTGATGAATTGATGAAGAAGATTGAACTTCCTAATTCAATTAAAGAATTCTTGGAAAAACAAGGTGTTCAAAACCCTGAAGAAGAATTCTATTCTAAATTGGATGAAATGGTTGAATTGGCATTTGACGACCAATGCACAGGTGCAAACCCTGTATATCCGATTATGTCAGATATGAAACAAATCTACATTGATGCTTTTGAAGGTGTTGTAAAAGATTACTACGCAACTTCTAAAAAATCAAAATAAGATGATTTGATAAACCTAGAAAAAGACTTCCGCTGAATCCGGCGGAAGCCTTTTTTTAATTATTTTATAATTATCAATCTATAAAGAGTCTGTTGTTTCAGGAATAGCAGCAATATCTAATACACGTCCGTAATCTAAAAATTCATTTTTACATGCCCTGTTATATTCTCTGACAATTCTTGTAACCGGAGCATTAAAACTATATACAACATACTTAGCATCTCTGTTATTGTTGTCAATATTGTTTCTTACATAAACCTTAGTCGGTTCATTTGATTCAAGTTGTCACGGTTCAATTTTTTGTTGAATACCCACAACATCATTTGTATTAATAGTTGATTTCTTTTTGGTGTCTGGGTTTGTATATAATATAAAACCTCTGAAATTTGGGGAATTATTCATGCTAACATTCATTTAAAACTTCTTTTTTTGTTTTGCATTGCACTTTAATTTCAAAACATCAACAAAAGAGTTTTTACGAGTAAATTCACCTAATTGTAATAAAATTTAATATAAAACTAATTCACGACAACTCTTGCTGGAAAATTACTTTTCAGAAGGTTGTTCATAACCTGTTGGGCTTTTTCTTTTGAACTGTATGAACCAACTTGAAGGGTATAATAACCGCCGATATTTTTAACAACCGGAGTAATTCCAAGACCTGCTTCTTGAATTATGCTTTTCGCAACTTCTGCTTGTTTTTCTGTTGCGTAAGAACCTACAACAACACGTGCATTTATGACTTTTTCCGGCTCTACAGGTTTTTCAGCGATTGGAGTTTGAGGTTTTTCAACTCTTGTCGGGTGAGAATGAGCCGCAGGTTTTGAGTCAGATTCTTGAGCCGTTTCTTTCTCTGTTTGATGTTGTTGTTCGTTTATTATGTTATTTTCAGCTTCAAGTTGTCCGACTGTCGGCTTATTCTGACGCGGCAGAACGACTTTCTCATCAAGTTCAGGTGAAAACATTGTTTCATCTTCAACTTTTTTACCGTCGTCTTCCAGTTTTAAGTTTCTCAAACGCTCATCAATTGATGCGGTTGATGAAGCGTCCTCTTCCATTGTGCCGATTTCATTGTTTGCGGAAATTCCGATATCAACATTTGGAGAAAAGACTTTCGCCAACCCCAAAAGGACGAGAAGTCCCGCAAAAAACACTGATACGAAGATATTCATATCTTTATTTGTTTTTTTGTTAACTTTCTTTTTGTAATCGTTATATGAAAAATGAGAACTGTTCTCAAATTTACTGGAATTTTTTAACATTATACACCTCTAACCTTTGTACCAGCAAGTATTATGTCTTGAATTTCTTCGCTATATTTTTCCATAACTTCAAGTGCGAACTCTTTAATATCATCAATATTCAAATCGGTTTTAAGCCCCGAAACAGGAATAGGAGCACCTTCTGTCAGAATATTTAAACCTGTGTGAATAAGCACGGAAGTTATTGATTTTGTTGCTATCGAAACCGATAATTTCTTTTCGTTTATAAATAAGTCATCCCCGTTTCTGCGAACGATTGCCCCTCTTCTTTCTAAGGCTTCTTTTATACAGGTTACTAAAAGACGTTGTCTTAAAACTCCCTCAACAAGGTTAATTCCAAACTGTTCTGAAATAAAACTCAGCATATATTTGCTGTAAATCGGTTCATTGTTGATAACATCTTCAATGTCGACCATTTCAGTCAGTTTAACTTCGCACTCTCCGCAGAAGGCAACAATTGCATCCCCCTGAATTTTGAAATTTTTATAAATCCAGTGCGGTGCAAGTTGCGAACCTATATATTTAATCTCTTTATCTATATAAAACGTTTTCATTTATTCAAAAAGTATCCCCGTATAATATGTGTCACCATTTGCACGTAAAGCATGCTTTAATCTTGTACAAGACTCACATATCCCGCAATGCTTCTCATCGCCTGCATAACAACTCATCGTCAACTCTAACGGAATTTTGTTATTTAAGGCTAACATGACTATATCATTTTTATTACAATTTATCAAGGGTGCAATTACTTGCGGTTTCGCCTGTGTAGAATATTTAAACTCTTCATTGACGGAATTGATAAAATCTTGAGTGTTATCGGGGAAAGTCTGCCCTTCTTCTTTATTCGCCCCGATTAAAATGTAATTATAACCGTAAGAATCAGCGTAAGAACCTGCGATATTTAAGAATAATCCGTTTCTATTCGGCACCCAAACAGATTTTGCGGAATTTTCAGCGTTATCAAGAGCCTGCCCTGTCGGAATACTATCATCAGATACTAGCGAAGTCTGCGTAATTTGCTTTAGCCAATCAAGAGTGATAACTTCGTGTTTTATTCCGTAATATTCGCAGATTTTCCGTGAGGCTTCAATTTCTTTTTGTGCGGATTTTTGCCCGTAATCAAAGGTTAATGCCAGTTCAATGTTTAATTCTTCTTTTTTTAAACCCAAACTTACTAACGAATCCAAACCGCCTGAAAGTAAAATTATTGATTTATTCATCAGCCCCGTCACTTTCGTCGTCTTCGTATTCTTCAATGATTGCAACCGCTTCCATTTTAAGAGTATCAGAGTATTTATCGGAATTGATAACCTCATCAAGAATTGAGCGGTCAGTCAAATTATACAGAGCAATCATTGCGTTTTTCTTGACTTCAACATCCGAATCATTATCAAAACAATTTCTGATAACCTCAACGGCTCTAGGGTTTTCACTGTTCATAATCGCCTCAATTGCGTTAATTCTGACCTGCGGAGAAGCATCTGAGAGTGAATTTTTAAGAGCCTTGAAAACTCTTTCATTCTCTGAAAATGTCATTTTTGAAAGTGCTTCAATGACACGTTCTTTCAAGAAACTAAATTTATCAATGAGTCCCTGTTTAGTTTCTAAAATACTTACAAGCGGGTCAATCGCTCTTGTATCGCCTAATAGACCGAGTGCTGAAACCGCAGATTCTCGAAGATAAACAGATTTTTCCTCTTCATCTTTAACAACTTCAATCAAAGGAGCAACGGCAAACCTGTCGCCGATTCTGCCCAACGCATCCGCACATGCCAGCCGAACCCTGTAATTTTCGTCTTTATTGTTCAAACAGTACAATAATGAAGAAACTACGCTTGTATTCTTCTGGTTTGCAATCGCCTTTGCACACATTGCACGGACATTATTATATTTTTCATGCGTTCTCACATCAGAGTGATTAGCGTTTTTCAAAAGTAAAATATCAACCAGATACTCTACACTTGAGGAATCACGGTACATATCAACGCATCTAATCAAATACATGATAACGTCAGGCTCGCAGGCATGGATAAGAAAATAGTTATATATAGCAATAAGTTCCTGTTTATTATATTTATCTTCAAGACTGTCAATATTCGCAATGACACCCTGCACCGGCGCAGTTTCTGATGTAATACCACAATCCTGCGCTAACTTATTAAAATCTAGTCCGATACTGTTATCCACTGTCATCCTCGTACCTGTATTTCAATAACTAACCTGCTTTTAGTATAACATCTTCCATTATAAATGTCTTTTTTACAATTAAATTGTAACATTTTTGTAAACAAATGACAAAAAATTTTTTTCTTTGATTTAAAATAAATGTGTAGCAGTTAACAAATGGTGCAAAATGAATATCGACTCAATAAAAATTTATCCCGACTTTCATCGAACCAAATCCAAGCAAAAGTACGACTATGGAAACGGGCTTGTGTATGAGAGTAAGAGTGCGGGATTGTGTG
Source organism: uncultured bacterium (assembly GCA_945833895.1). Classification (GTDB taxonomy): domain Bacteria; phylum Cyanobacteriota; class Vampirovibrionia; order Gastranaerophilales; family Gastranaerophilaceae; genus Zag111. The sequence goes on along the minus strand of CAMAGQ010000046.1, from coordinate 4,141 downwards.
AAGAAACAAAATTGAATAGAGGGTATTTAAGTGACAGCTTAACGAGAGATAAAATCGGGGCTGTCACTTTTGGTTCTGCCGCATCTGCCGCAGGAAAAACCGCAAAAGCAGCAAAAGATACCCTATTTGACAAAATATTAAAACTTTGCGATAAACATACAGTTATCGCTCAGAACCTCGTAGCTTTGCTTCTTGCAGTAGGTTTAAGACCACTTGCAATCATGGCTTTACCGGGAAAGAAAGATGAAGATATCGGTGACAAAGTTTACGCAGCAGGTCACGGTATTGCATCAGGTATTATCGGTTTTGCTTTCTCAACTATAATAATGTACCCTCTGGGACAAGCAGCAGCAAAAGCAAAAGCAATGATGAAACAAGCAAAATCTGCAAACGCTAAAGATTTACCTGAAAAAACAGTTGAATCATTGAAAAAAGCATTCAACGTTAAAACATTAGAAGATTTGGAACACTCAAAAGCATTCAAGAACGTAACAAAAATTTTAGACATGGCTCCTGATGTATTTATTTTTGGTGTTGCCAAAGCAATGTTAACAATTAAGTTAATCAAACCGATTATGAAATACGTATTCGGAATGGAGAAAAAAGAAAAGAAACCGGCGGCTGAACCAAAAGCAGGAAAACAACAGGTTTTCGCAGCGGCAATGCCAATGCCTAATATCAAAGAATTTGCAGGAGGGTTAAAATAATGAATATCACATTAAATACCAACAATTTTAACACTCAATACTCTCAATATAACAGAGCAGGTCAAAAGAAAACTCCTGTAACATATAATTACAATAATCAGTCATTCACAGGTTTTAACCCAATGGATGCAATTCCTCAAAAGTCAAAATTCCTTTCAAAATTCCAAAAATCGATGAGTGAAGGTTTTGACAAATTCACAACAGGAATGGCGACTTACTATACAACAAAATTATATACATCACCTTTGGCAATCTGGCTGGCAAAACAGACAGACAAACTCTCAGGAGTTGTAGACCACATGCAGGTTGTGGGTTCTATAATCATCTCAGGTATGTATATGATTAAAACCCTGAATAACAAAGACTTTGATGAAGACAGAAAGAAAACTCTTGCAATCAATCAGGGCTTAACTTTCGGAGTTTCAACTCTTGGTTCTTACTTGATTGACAGCAAATTAGACAATATCTGGGAAAAATTCACTCAGAAATACGCAGCAAAACAACTTGGCGATAAAGACCTTCCTAAAAAAATTGCAGGACTAAACGCTGCGAAGATTAAAGATGCGGAACAAAAATTCGGAAAACCTTGGAAAGAAATAGGCAAGAAACAAAGACCTAAACTTGTTTCAGCATTACAATACATTGAAGACAATGTTCCTAACACAGGCATTGAGGCAAAAATCAGAGGTATGGGCGTATTGAAGAAACTTCTTGTATTCGGTACAGTCTACAGATTCATATCTCCGGTTGCAGTTACACCGCTTGCTTCTTGGGTTAGCAACAAATACTTTGCAAAACCGAAGAAAACAGCGGAAGAAAATAAACCTCAAGTTCAAAACTCAAAACCGGAAGAAAACAAAAAAGTTTCTGCATAAAATAATAACCAACAAAAACAGGGCTTCCAAAATTGGAAGTCCTGTTTTATTTTACGCAAGGACTTAACTATTCATTACATCCGAAAGCGATTGTAACGTGTTCTCTAGGGTTTACCGCAGAGATTTTGTAGCCTTTAGGGTCTACAAGATAAGCAAATTCGTCGCCTGTAGTCTGGAATAAGCCCATTGTACCTGACAAAGCAGTTCTTGTAACGTCGATTGGAGCCTTAACCGCTTCAAATATACCGTCGCCAAGACTTCTTGCAGCAGCACCAAATTGACCTTGGAAAGCATGACCTAACATATAACCTGCATCATTAGTTACGTTTTCTGCAGCGTTACCAACGTTAGTTAAGATACCGCCCGCTGTTCTGCCGACAACACCAACCAGTGAACCTGCCCATGTGAACGGCATTTCAACCAGTCTTGCAACAGGGTTTACGTTTTTAGACTTGTTAACCTGTGCTTGCAGAATTTGTTTAGGTAATTTTGTTTTGCAATCACCGTTTTTTATTTCCGTGAACGCAAGTTTCAAAGCACCCTTTTCACAGCCTGAAGGTCTGATAACTTCAACAACACGTCCTGTTACGGTTGAACCGCAAGGGTAAACAGTGCCGTTAATTGTTACGTCTTCTAATGTGTTTGCTCTGAAATATTGACCTACGTGAGATGATTTTGCTGTCAATTGGTCTATCATTGAAAGTTTCAATGTAGGGATTTTAACGATTTCTTCTCGTTCAATCAACGCATTTTTCTCTATCGGGCAAGCAGGACAAACATTGTTTGCTGTCTTAGGGTTAGTGTCGTAACCAAGAGCAACTCGAACGGTTTGCATCATTGAAGCAATATCGGCACGTGAAGCATCTTTTGACGGTAAAATCATATTAGGTGTAGGAGAATCCTTTAATGCACCGTTTTGTAATGATTTTGCCACAGGAATTCTCGCCCAGTCAGGAACTTTATTTCCGTCAGCATATTTGCTCAAGATTTCATCAGCCTTGCATCTGTCGATGTCGCAAGTCATACCTTTTGCAATTGATGTTAACGCTTCTACACGTGTTACGTTCGCATTTGGTCTGAATGTACGGTTTGGATAACCTTTCAACAAATCTTCATCAACAGCCTTTGCAATCGCAGCGTTTGCCCAGTTGTTACGAGGAACATCAGAGAATTTTGACTGTCTGTCAAGATCACAATTCAAATTGAAACCTTTAACAAGCATTGTTGCAAATTCTGCCCTTGAAATGTAACGGTTTGGTCTGAACATTCCGTCAGGATAACCCACAACAACATCATTTACCGCTAATTTGTCAATGTCGCAAGATGCCCAGTGACTGTTAGGAACATCAGGGAACATACAACCGCCTAAAGGAGCAGCCGCACCTGTGATGTTTTGAATTTGCTGCGGAATTTCGTAAGGAACAAGAGTTTTCTTAACCGCATTGATGGAATTTGAAGTTTGAATGTCTATCGGGCAAGAATTCCCGTCCATTCTATGCTCATTACGTTCAATGTTGATACCGTTGTTTACTCTCGGTAACTCGTTCAGGCATGGCATTTGAGCAGCAGCACCCGTAATTTGACCTTCAGATGCAACAGTTGCACCGTAGATGCTTTGTGACAAACGGCTTGCAGGACAACCTTTCATTGCTGTTTCTGTTGAGAAAATAGAGTTTGCAGGTTCACCAACATAGTTGTTTGTACCGTAAATCGCTTGCGGATATCCGTAAACCTGTTTCATTTCAGCCTTGTCAACCTTTCCTGATTGAGGACATAGAGCGGTTGACGGAACAGCCGGCTTGTCGCAGGATATTTCGTTGTTGCATCCGCAATCATTTTTCTTTACAGGACAAGTTGCTTTGTGCTTTTTGCATTTGCAGTCAGGCATTGCCTTTTTACACTTTGAACATGTTGCCTGCGGATTTTCAACAGGACATGCCGGCCCCGTTACAACCGGCATTGGTTCTGCCGGTGCCGGTGTACTGCACGGGCAAGCTGCCATTACTGTTGTCAAGGAACACGTTGATATTCCAACGGCAATCGCAGCTGCCATAGATAATTTTTTAATTGACATTTTTACCTCCTTGTTACTTTGTTTTGCATTTACCAGAATTAAATTCTCGCAAAACAAACATATACCAGATTATGTACTTTTTATGCGGTTTAAAACATTAGTAAAATTTCCTATCCGACAGGATGATATTTATAAATTACAAATGTAACAATTTCTTTATATTGTGCAATTTTTCCGGAAAATATGTTTTTATATATGTAGGTAGCAATTTGTGTAGTAATGGAGTTTCAATATGTATAGCAAAGAATTTATGAAATTTTTGTTTGATTATCAAAAAGATGATTTCAAGCAAAAACCTGCAGAGGTTAAAACTATAAAATTTTCAAAACCGCAAAACGGTAAACTTGCAGAAGTTACGATTTTGAATGAGTCCTCAAATAAATAATTTCAAGCAAAAAAAAGAGCCTCCGAAAAGACCCTTGGAATGTAAATTTGAAATCATTCCTAAAATAGTTAAGTGTGAAGTGTGTGCTTAAGTTTTTGTG
>CAMAGQ010000045.1 GCA_945833895.1 uncultured bacterium | reverse complement strand
CCGCACTATCTAATCCGCTGTGATTTATTTCTATTTTAAACTTTGCAAAACCGTCATAACGCATGACAAGTTCACTGTGGATTTTGTCATTTTTCAAACTAAAAACGCACTCAATATTGTTTGCATACTGGCTGACTTTTGTATTTGTCAGTTTTGTTTCAAATGTCTTTTGATAACGGTAAAAAATCGGTGTTATGACATTTTGCATTTTGTTTGTGAAAGCATTTTTAAACAGCTTGTACTCTTTTACCGGCTTTTCGTTTTCGTCGTCTTCAAGCCAAGTATTTTGAGCATCAATACTGTTTTCCAGACAAACTGCAAGGACGTCATTTTGAATAGCGGACGTTAATCCGTCTGATGAGATTTTTTCCAAAGTTTCAAAAGATTGAATTCCGATTTTTGAAATTCCTGCACGCAACTTAAAGTTTTCGCCCATTTTATCCTGAATTTTTTGCAAGACGCTTTTTGTTCCCGATAAATCCATGTTTTGCAAAATTATATAAAACTTTCCGCCCCGTCCTATTGCAACAATATCGTCATTCCTCAGGTTTGATTTCAGTGTGCGGGCAAGCCTGTTTGTGGAAACTTTTGTTTTATTAGACTCATCAAGGGTTAAAATCGTAAACGTTCCATGTTTAATGCCTGTTTCTTCAGAAATATCAATGAAAATTTCTTTTAAGTATTTCTGGTGGTATAAGTCGGTTTTTGAGTCAATTACACCAACTTGATTTAAAAATTTCTTGTTTCTGCGGTTTTCATCCTTTTGCATTGCGTATTTGAAGCAATTTACCGCCTTAATCATGTAGTCATAATTCGGGGCATCAATTTGCAAATAGTCGTAAATCCCGTTATCGTAAGCCTTGATAATCAACTCAGGATTAATCTTATTTAATATTAATAGTATTTGAATATCATTATTTGCTTGTTTAATATTATTAATTAATTTCAGTGTAGACTCTTCGTCCTCATCTTCAACAAGAATTGCAAGGTTAAAAACAGAATCTTTCAGAGTATTTTTAAGATTATGATACGGATAAATCGTGATATTGTCAGTGTTACGAAGCAAAACCAACTTTTCTAAAACTGATTTTGCGTTTTCATCATTATCCGTAATTAAGACTATTCGATTATTATCTGCCATTAAATATTAAACCTGAAGATGTTTTTTGATACACCAGAAACTGCCGATAGCTCCGAATAAAATACTCATAGAAAACATTACAATCAAAACAATTCCTTGAGCATTAGGCGGTATCGGTATCATGAAAAATTTATGTACGTTGTTAAGCCCTGTTTGCACATAGTTTAGCGGAACAAGTGCAAGCAACGACCCTGTAAATCCGTAAAAAGCACCCTGCATTATGAACGGAAACCTTATGTACCAGTTACTTACGCCCATCAATCGCATAATTTCAATTTCGTCTTTACGAGATTGAATGACAAGTTGTATAGTATTATTAATAATGGTTATCGTTAGTAGTCCCATTATCCCTATAACAACAAGTGTAATCGTTTTTATAACGTGGTTTATAAGTTCAATTTTCTTTGCCAAATCTTTAGCGTAATTCATTTCTTCAACGTCTTTAATCTGTCTGATATTATTAAATACAGATTCAAGACTTTCAGGTGAATCAACTTTTACACGTAATGTGTCAGGCAGCGGATTTTCGACATTTGGCAGGCTCATTTCATCTTTTAGCCTGTTCCAAGATTCTGCTTTTGGAATTATTTTAATGCTTTCAACGTGGTCAAAACGCTGAATTTTACTTTTTATAACCGCAGCATCCGTATTATTTCTCAGGTAAACAGAAATCTCAAGAGCGTTGCCCAACTCTTTTGAAAAAGATGAAATAGAAATTGCCGACCTGAAGCATGCTCCAAAAATCATCAAGATTGCCGCCATTGTAGTTATAATAATGACATTCATCCAGCCTGTTCTAAAAATATCGCTCAGAGTTTCCATTCCCAGTCTGTATAATATTCTCAATTCGCAAAGCCAACCCTTTGGAATTTGGCTTTTTACATTCGCTTTTAGATTTTTATTCATAAGTACCTGCTTGTATATCTCTTACTATTTGTCCTTGATCTAAAGTAATAACCCTTTTTCTGAAGTAATCAACCATCGCGTTATCGTGTGTTGAAACAATAACGGTAATACCTCTTTGGTTGATTTGATCAAGAATTTGCATGATTTCCATTGAATTTTTCGGGTCAAGATTTCCCGTCGGTTCGTCTGCGATAAGCAAAGGCGGCCCGTTTACGATTGCACGTGCAATACCTACTCTTTGCTGTTCTCCGCCGGATAATTCGCTCGGTTTTGCCCTCATTTTATCGGTTAAGCCGACAATTTTAAGTGCCCCGTTTACTCTGGCATCGATTTCTCTGCTGCTAATTCCCATTGTACGAATTACATACGCTACATTATCATATACTGTCTGATTTTGCAGTAGTTTATAATCCTGAAATACAATGCCCATACAACGTCTAAGGTTCGGGATTTTGTTATTTGCAATGTTTGCAATATTTAGACCTCCGATAGAAATAATGCCTGTCGTAGGCTTTTCTTCCGCATATAGAAGTTTCATCAGGGTTGATTTTCCTGCACCTGAAGCCCCGACAATGAATACGAATTCACCTGAGTGAATTTCAAGGTCTACGTTTTTTAATGCAAAACTATCATTTTTATATCGTTTTGTTACGTGTTGAAATGTAATCATTTAATAATCCTTGTTCTGTTATCTTTTACTATAAAGGGTTTTAATTCTTTTTGCCAAGCCTTTTGCGTTTAATCCGTAGTATTCAAGTAAGGCATCTGACGAACCGCTCTGTCCGAATTCATCATTAATACCTATTCTGCGGACTTTTGTCGGATATTTTTCCGATAACGCTTCGCAAACTGCTGAGCCTAAACCTCCAATTATCGAATGGTTTTCTATTGTAATTACAAAATTTGTTTTCTTCGCACTTTGTACAACGGTTTCGACATCAAGCGGTTTAACAACCGGAACGTTTATAACTTCTACCGAGATGTTTTCTTTTTTCAACTCTTCAGCGGCAACAAGAACCTCAGGAAGAGTTTCACCGTTTGTAAATATTGAAATATCAGAACCTTCCTCCAGAATTTGAGCCTTTTTGAAGTTAAAATGATAATGCTCGTCAAAAATATCAGGAACATTACATCTTGAAATCCTTATATACATTGGACCGTCATGCAAAGATGCGTATCTGATAACTTCTTCACATTCTCTACAGTCTGCGGGAACAATAACGCTCATGTTTGGAATATTTCTCATTAGTGCAATATCTTCAAGTGCCTGGTGTGTTGCACCGTCTTCGCCGACTGTAATTCCGCCATGCGTTCCGATAATTTTCACATTGAACTTCGGATAGCAAACGCTGTTTCTTATCTGGTCATAAGTTCTGCCGGTTGCAAACATTGCAAAACTTGCAACGAACGGAATTTTCCCTTCTGATGCCATACCTGCCGCTGTTGCTATCATATCCTGCTCGGCAATCCCCGAATCAAAGAACCTGTCAGGAAATTTGTCTCCGAACATTTTTGTTTGTGTTGAGCATGCCAAATCTGCATCCATGACCACGATTTTTTCGTTTAATTCTCCTAAATCAGTTAAAGTTTTTCCGAATGCTTTTCTGATTGAATTTTTCTTGTTTAAGTCTATCTTCATCTATATCCTCAAATATATCCGCCTTTTCGGTGATTTTTACTCCCTACCACATGTAATTTTAGCATAAAAATAAATCTTATCCAATAAATGGAATAATAAATTTTATAAATGGCTGTAGCCCAGGTATAGCAAGGCTTTTAAAAATAAATGTAAAGTTTTATTAAAAATCTGATGAAAAATAGCAATATTTTATCTTCACCGGCTTTTAAAGGGTAGAATAGTAATAGACTAAATTTTATAAAAGGAAAGGAACTTTTAAATGAATCAAATTCCATGTGTACCGATGACACCGTATGTGCTTCAACAACAAGCAACATTTATGCCGGTACCTCAGCAACCTCAAAAATTAAATGCAGTAAACATTGAAATCAATAACCCGTCAGTGGGTGCAGGACAACAAGCCCAACAACCGACGGCTCCGATTTACCAGTACCCGCAAGTACCGTACTATACATACCCGACGACACAAACCGTTCCTGTATGTTATCCGCCGGTACAAGTGCCGACTTCACAACCACCGGTAACAACACAGGTTCCAACTACTCAACCTGCTCCGGCACCGGTTCCGGCACCGACAACAGAACAAGCACCTGTTACTCAGCCTGTTCCTGTACAACAGCCGGTAGTGGTTAACGGTCCTCAAATTAACAACAATGCACCGACTGTTCCAAACGTTGTAGATACAACTGCTCAACCAACTCCGGAAGTTCCGGCTCCTGTTGTTTCTACTCCGGGAACTCAGACTGTAGAACAAAAACCTGAAGTTGTTCCTGCAGACACTGTCGCTCCGCAAGTTGATATAGATTCTTATATTAACAAATTAGCAAATTCTGACTTTGATGTTCAATCAGCCACAATGGAGGAAATTGCTAATTTAGCTAAAAATTCACCGGAAAAAGCAACTGAATTGCTTGTTCCAAAACTTTTTGAATCATTAGCAAATATTGTAAACTTTGATGCTTCTAAACTTGCAGGCCCAACAAAGGAACAACTTGCAGCAAGAGAAAAAATCGTAACAGGCAAAGAAGTAACTGATGCAGAAAAACAACTTGCTAATGAAATTACACCTCAAGAACAGGCAGAAAGAAACAAGAGTTTCGCATTATTCACAACAGCAATAATGGATAAATTATACTTAGATGAAGTTGCAAGATTGTCAAATCAACCTGTACCTCTAACTGATGTTCCGGGACTTGTTACAATCGTTGACAACTTGAAAGACAACTCTGATCCGTTGATTAGAGCATCAGCAATCGAAGCATTGAGTTTCATTCAAAGACCTGAATACAAGAAAGATTTAGCAACTGTATTCACCGTTGCAACTAATGACTCAGATCCGAATGTTGCAGAAGCCGCTAAGGTTGCACTAAGTAAATTGGATAAGAATTAATCAAACACAAAAATTCCTTTCTTTAAAAAATAAAGCCCCTGAAAAGGGGCTTTATTTTGTCTTTGTAAATAATTTTATTACTTACTAAACTGATAGTTCTTTAGTTTTCATTGATTCAGGAATCTCGGCACAATTTTCATAATCTGCCATTTCGGAAATTTGTTTACTCCATTCATAAATAATCTCATCTTCTTTTAATTTGTAAGAGATAGGAGTTCCGATTTTAATTGTGACATTACGTCTTGTGAACGGTTTTAATTTAGGATATCCATCCCAGCCTGCAATAGCAACAGGCAAAATATCTGCTTTTGCCGCTCTTGCAATTGCAACAAAGCCTTTTCTGATGCCTTCGAGTTTCCCGTAAGGTCTTATACCGCCTTGCGGAAATATTCCGAGAGTCCAGTCTGTGCTGAGAATATCTTTTACTGTTTTAAAAGTTGCGATTTCAGGTTTTGTTCTGTCGACCGCAAAAGCACCAAGTCTTTTTACAAGCCAACTCAATTTTTCACCCGGTTCAAAGAGCTCTTTTTTTGCCATAAAAGCAATAGGTCTTAATGCCGCCATTACAACCATTGGAGGGTCAAATATCGAAACGTGATTAGCTGCATAGATATACTTGTTTTCTCCGTTTTTATTTCTCGGAATATTTTCCCGTCCGACTACCCTGTAGTTGTAGAAGATATTAAAAAAGTTAAACACTACAATATACAGAAACCCCATATAAAATATTGATCTGAATATGTTGTATTCTTTCGCGTATCTTCTGTTAAAATTTCGTACTTCCTTGCCCATTTTTATTACCGAGCTCCTTTATCTGCTTTTTCTAATTCTTCATCAGGTACATACTTAAATCCGGTAAGTTGTTGAATTGAGTCAATCCATTTATTTTTAACGACATCCGGATTTTTATCAAAAGGTATAACTTCACCTATATTAACGATGATTTTTCCTGAGAAAGGCATTTTTCTTGCTTCTTGAGAACCAATAATGCCGACGGGTAGAATGTTGCATTTTGTAAGTTTGGCAAGTCCTGCGAAGCCTTTTGTTACTCCTTTAATTTCACCGGGGACACCTCGTGTTCCTTGCGGAAACATTCCCAAAACCCAGTCGCTGTCTTGTATTGTTTGAACTGTTTTTACTGTAGACGGGCCGAGGCTTTCTCTGTTTACCGAAAACGCACCGAGCCAATCTATCCACCATCTTAAAAACGGAATATCAAATAACTCCTTTTTCGCCATAAATGCTACACATCTTGGCATAATAGCACAGATTAAAGGCGGATCTAAGGTTGAAAGATGATTTGGGCATACAATGTATTTGTTATCTTCCGGAACATTTTCCAATCCGTGAACTTCTATTCTATAAACCAGTTTTAATCTTATCATATATCCGATTTTACAAACCAAAAACTGAAATAATGCTCTCCACCTGTTAAATTGAGAGGCTTTTCTTGTGGAATATTGTTTTTTCTGTTTTGTCATATTTGCTCTCCATTACCTGTATTTATATTATACATAAAAAAGGTTCATATTCTACCTGTTAATCTGTTTTTATTGTATTATTAATTACAAATAAAGGAGAGAATGATGAGAGAGTGCAAAGTATCAGAAAATAAATTAGAAAATGAGTTGTTTAAAAGTGTTTGGGATAAAACTCCTGATTACATAAAAAACATGGAGTTGGTTAAAATTGAAGATGAGGGCGAAATTTCATTTTTATTAAAAAAAGAACATTTATTGCCTTATGACGAGGTAAAAAATCCTGAAGGCTTAGGGTTAGAAGAGTGGTTTGCAGGCTATGAAAAAGAAGCAAAAGTTTCAACCGCAGGTATTCGCGGTCCTCAAAATATTTTATTCCCTCAAGATACAAGATTTCCGATTAATTTAATCGGTATAATTCTTGCAACACTTGCAAAAGCACTTGTTGCTAATGAAAAATATCCTGATAAAAGAATTGTTAAGGTTGCTGGTTGTGAAGTCAGGTATAATTCAAAGATGTTTCTTGATGCTATAGCAAGGGTACAGGCTGCAAACGGGATTCAAACTCTTGTTCCGCAAGGTAGAAAGACTATTCCTATCTGGCTTGCATCTTTTCTTGCCTTTAAATTGGATTTGCTTGGCGGAGAATATATAACTTCAAGTCATGGAATTTCTGTTAAAAACGCTACAAAAGATTTGAACTCGCAAGGCAGTCAGTATTTGCCTGAAGAATCCATGGAATTTGTTGAAAAAATTCATGAAATTTTCAATAAAGTAAGAGAAAACGGCAGTTATGAAATTAAACTTTCCGCAACCAATAATTCGCTGATAAATGAAGAAGTTATGAAAAATCTTAATGACGGTGTTGATTTGTACGTTGAATACTTGAAATCAGGTGTTGCTAAAGATATTAATTTAAACAAGATTAAAGCATTTAATTCAAAAATTGTTATAGAAAATGTTGGCGGTTCTGCATATAGAACGCTTTCAAGGGTTCTTGCAAAATTAGGAATAGAAGATAAATTTGTGTGGTTCAATACGGAAGAAGACCCGTTTTTCCATTCAATCGGCAAATACGACACTACTCCAAAAGGTGAAAAAGCCTTCTATGATTATTCTGTAGATGCGACTGTTCTTGCTAAAAAACAAGACGGTACAAAATATTTCCCTGTAATTGAAACAATGCACTATGATGAAAAACTTGCCGATTATCCTATCGGAACTGCGGTTTTGATTACTGACCCTGACCATGACAGATTGACAATCACCCAGACCGAAAGCGTTGACAGAATTGATACATTGAAAAAACTCGGTATTGATTATATAAAATTGGACGATAAGAAGATTTTGACGGTATTTACCGCAAACCAAGCCTTTTTGATGTTGTTTGATTTTTGGGCAAAACAGTTGAAGAAAGAAAATCTTTGGAATAATCATCCGAGATTTATGATTAAAACAACCGCCTCTGCACTTTCTTGGGATGAATGGGCAAGAAATAACAACGTAAAAGTTGTGAACGTTCCTGTCGGGTTCAAAGAAATTGCAAACATAATGAAAAAAGTTGAACTTAAACTCAAAAATAATCCGAATGAAGAAGTCTTTGTTGATGACGTTTTCGGAAACTCAATAAATCTTGGCGTAAATCCACGATTGCTGTTTGGCGGCGAAGAATCAGGCGGAATGATTATGGGAACGGAGGAGTTAATACAATCTCTTCACGGCAGACGTGCGATTGCAATGCGTGAAAAAAGTGCAACAGAAGCGATTATTGTTGCTTCCGCTTTGATTTCGACACTTGCTGAAAAATCCGTTTCATTATCAGAATATTTATATCAAGTTTTTGAAGATAATAAAATTATCGGCAGATTTGACACTAGGGTTGATATTGCATACTACAACGAGTCTGAACCTGATATTGAAAAACTTAAAAAGTCTAAGCTTGCAGGCGAGGCTATGAGAACTAAAAACGATATGTTCTATCTGAGTCTTGCTATTGCGAATAAATCAGGCAGTATTTCTGTTGAAGATATCAAAAATATTTTGAACGATAAGTTTAATCAAGACGGGTTGAATTTTGATAGTTTAAAATCTGTCAAATTCGTTGGTGACGGTACTTATCTTGAATTTACCGATAAATATATTGAAATAAGACCATCAGGAACTGATGCCAAAACAAAAGCATACGGCGGCGGACTTGATAAAACCGATATTGAAAAATATGCGAATGTTCTCGGAAATTATTCTGGCGACAGAACAGAACTTCACACAAAGTTGATTTCAGCGGCAGAGTATGAAAATTGCAAACAAACAGCATTGAACGATTACCTGAAATTTGTCGACAAAGATGCAAACAATGAACCGTTTGTAATCCCTGATTATAAATTTTAGGCTGTTTATAATATAATATTCTTGAAATACAAATGATTAAGAGGTAAGTATGTTTAAAAATTATTTTTTAGATAAAGTTGAAAATGCGATAATTAAAGCAATTGAAGCAGGAAAATTAGGTCAAATGAGCGAATATACAAAAGGCTCATTACCTGTTGAAAAACCGAAGAATCCTGATTTCGGAGATTTTGCGGTGAATGTTTCCTCTCTTGCAAGAAGTGCGAGAATTGCACCGCCTATGATTGCAAATGCAATTGTTGAATTTATAGACAAAGATGATTGCGAATACTCTGTAATCGGCGGGTTTATCAATTTTAAAGCAGGTGATTCTCTTCTTGTAAACCTTTTGGAAGAAATTTACAACAAGCGTGAAGAATTTGGCAGACCCGAAAATATTGAAAAAGAAAAGATTATTTTAGAATACATTTCGGCAAACCCGACAGGGCCGTTCCATATCGGTCATGGTCGTTGGGCTGCAATGGGCAGTGCTCTTGCTAATCTTCTGAAATTCTACGGACATGAAGTTTATCAGGAATTTTATATCAATGATGCGGGTTCTCAAATTCAAAAATTAGGACGTTCGCTGGTTATCAGAATTCGTCAGGCATTGGGCGAGAATGTCGACTTCCCGCAAGATGAAACTGAAAGAAAGAATTACTATCCGGGTGATTACTTAATTCCTGTTGCCGAGCAGTTTTTGAAGGATAAAAAAGATTTGCTTGACTCAGTTTCTAATGACCTTGATAAAATTGATTTGCAGGTCTTTTGTGATTATGCAAAAGCGTATGAGGAAAAGGTTCAGCGTGATTTGTTGGATAATTTCAGGGTTACATTTGATAAGTTTTATTCAGAATTGTCGCTGCATAATTCGGGTAAAGTTGAACAGTGCGTTCAAAAACTCCGTGATAGCGGTAAAATTTATACCAAAGAAGGTGCTGAATGGTTTAAATCCTCAGATTATGGCGACGACCAAGATCGCGTAATCAAAAAGGCTGACGGCTCAAATACATACCTTACAGCGGATATCGCTTACCATATTGATAAACTTGAACGCGGGTTTGACCGTATGATAAATATTTGGGGTGCTGACCACCACGGTTATGTGGCAAGGGTTAAGGCATCAATTGAAGCACTTGGTTACGACCCTAATAAGTTGGAAGTTTTGCTTGGTCAACTTGTAAATCTTGTTATTAACGGTAATGAAGTCCGCATGGGCAAACGTAAAAACATGGTTACTCTTGAAGATTTGATTGATGAAGTCGGGGTTGATGCGACAAGATTTTGGATGTCAATGAGAAACATTGATACAACTCTTGATTTTGATATTGAACTTGCCAAAACAAAATCTGACGAAAACCCTGTATTTTATGTTCAATATGCTCACGCAAGGGCATGCTCAATTATCAGAAATGCAACTTCTGAAAAAGTTGATACCGAAACAGGCAAAACTATTCCGCCGGTGTTGACTGAGGAGGAATTCAAGAAACTTGTTTCAAATTATGATAAGAATATAGCGGAAAAATCTGTTAAGGATGCAAGAAAACTTATTCTAAAACTTGAAGATTTCAAATCGCTGATTGTAAACTCTGCACAAACAAGACAAGTTTATACGATTTGCCGATATGTTCAGGATTTAGCGGCTGAGTTCCATTCATTCTACAATTCAACAAGGGTAATAACGGAAGATTTGGAATTGACAAAATCAAGATTAATGCTTATCTGGGCATTCAAAACCGTTCTGTCAAACGCTCTTGGCATCCTTGCTGTCACCGCACCTGAAAGAATGTAAGGTGTTTTGCACACAAGGCTTGCAATGATTTGACTAATATTTAATGCACCATCTCTAATCGGAGATGGTGCATTAGTTTGTTTTGGAGAACCCTCTCCCGAATTTCTAAATTCACTGCGTTCATTAAGAAATTCAGCCCTCCCCCAGAGTGGGAGGGT
>CAMAGQ010000044.1 GCA_945833895.1 uncultured bacterium | reverse complement strand
TTTTCTTTTCGCCGCGCTGACGGACGGAAATCCTTATCGGAGTTCCGAAAAATCCGAACGCTTCACGCAATTTATTTTCAATGTAGCGTTTGTAACTGTCTTTCAGCAGTTCTTCATTGTTTACAAAAAGTATAAATGTCGGCGGTTCTGATTTTGCCTGAGTTGTGTAATAAATTTTGAGCCTTTTACCCTTGAAACTTGTCGGCGGATTGAGTGCATAGGCTTCATTTATAACCTTGTTCAACAGTCCTGTAGAAACTCGTTTTGTCCACTGTGCATAAACGTTCATGCTCTCAACAAATATCTGGTCTAAACGCTGTTTTGTTACGGCACTTATGAAAATTTTTGGAGCAAAACTCAAAAACGGAATATCAACTGCCAGTTGTTTTTCAAATTGGTTAATTGTATTTGCTTTTTTATCCTCAATTAAATCCCATTTGTTTATGGCAACAATCAAGCCCTTGCCTGCATCGGTAATTATTGAAGAAATCTTTTTATCCTGATCTGAAATACCTTCTTTTGCATCAATTACAAGAACAGCAACATCACAATCTCTGATTGAGCGGATTGCTCTATCTACCGCAAATTTTTCGACCCCGTAATCGACTTTGGATTTTTTTCTGATTCCCGCGGTGTCGACAATGATGAACTCTTCATCTTTATATTTTACGTAACTGTCAATACTGTCACGTGTTGTACCCGATACGTCAGAAACAATCACTCTGTCAGTATTTAACAAAGCATTAACGATTGAAGATTTGCCCGCATTCGGACGTCCGACAATGGCAATTTTTATGCGGTTATCCTCTTCTTTTTTGTCAAAAACTTCAAAATCTTCCGTAACCAAGTCCAGTATATCTCCGACTCCGCCGCTTCCGTGCAGTGCAGAAATTCCGATAGGATCGCCTAACGCAAGTGGATAAAAATCACTTGTCATCATCAAGGATTCAGGATTATCACATTTATTAACGGCAAGAAATACAGGTTTATCCGTCTGTCTTAAAATGTTTGCAATGTCGTAATCAACAGGGTTTATGCCGTCTTTCCCGTCAACAAGGAAAATGATTTTGTCGGCTTCTTCGCAGGCTAATCTTGCCTGATCAAATATAGAAACCATAATATCATCTTCATCACCCGGAATAATACCGCCTGTATCAATTACGGTAAACGGTTTATTCAGCCATTCAACATCAAAATAAATTCTGTCGCGTGTAACCCCGGGCAAATCATCTACAATCGAATGTCTTGCACCTACAAGACGGTTTACGAAAGTCGATTTACCTACATTTGGTCGTCCTACTATTGCTACTGTTGGTTTTCTTTTCATAACCACATCTTACCATGGACAATATTTTTTGCAAAAGGATGTGAAATTCTTATATATACAGGATTTTTCGCTGAAAATTCAATCTAAGCCCTGCCATACATATCTTCGTAACGGATTATATCATCTTCTGATAAAATGTCGCCCTTTTGAACTTCAATAACCTCAATATCTTCATCATAAGGGTTTTGCAACGAGTGAATAGCCTTAACCGCAATATCAATACTATGCCCCGGCGACAGAATATGTTCTTTCCCTTCAAGAACAACTTTTGCAGTACCTGAAAGCACCACCCAGTGTTCACTTCTGTGGTTATGTGATTGAACAGACAATTTATGCCCCGGATTTACGTGGATAATTTTTGTTTGAAAACCTTGACCCTCAGCGATTACAGTATAAAATCCCCACGGACGATAGACTGTTTTATGAACCTTTTGAGTGTCATCGTGCTGTTGTTTTAGGGTTTCATAAACCTGTTTAACTTCTTGTGTTTTATCTTTTTTGCAGGCAAGAATTGCATCCTCTGTTTCAACAATGACAGTATCTTCCAAACCGATTGTTGCAACAAGTTTTGACGAAGAATAAACAAAAGAATTTTTTGAACCCTTATCCAAAACTTTACCCACAAACACGTTATTATTTTCGTCTTTCGGGCTGACTTCGTAAATCGATTTCCAAGAACCTAAATCTTTCCATCCTGAATTTAATTCTAGCATTGCCAATCTGTCGCTTTTTTCCATTATTGCGTAATCGATTGAAATACTAGGCATTTTGTCAAATTCCGTGAAAGGAACTGTATTATCGGCACATCTGATGTTTCTAATTACTTTGGAAATTTCAGGCGAATATTTTTCAAATTCTTCAATTATTGTCGAAACTTTAAACATGAAAATTCCGCTGTTCCAATAGTAATCAGGATTTTCCAAATACTTGCGTGCTGTTTCCAAATCAGGCTTTTCTGTGAAAGATTTTACAATATTATTTTCCGAATGAATGTAGCCAAACCCTGTTTCAGGATAATCAGGCTTGATACCGAAGGTTACGATTTTACCTTCTTTTGCAAATTTTTGAGCCTCACTGATTGTATCGTACAAATTCTGATTGTATTCCATCATCAAATCAGACGGGAAAACAAGAATTATTTCATCTGCGTTATAATTTTCAATAATATATTTTGCACTGAGTGCGATAGCGGGAGCGGTGTTTTTGGAAACGGGTTCTGATAAAATTACGGGATTACCGTGAACCTTTTCCAACTGCATTTTTATGTTTGAAAAATGTTTAATATTAGTAACACTGATGATATTTTCTGCAGGTATAAAGTGCGACAAACCTTCAAATGTCGATTGCAGCAAACTTTTTTCCGTGCAAATATTTAACAGTTGTTTCGGGTATAACTCTCTTGATAAAGGCCATAAACGGCTTCCTGATCCACCTGCAAGTATTACTCCAAACATTTCTTTAAGCTCCTTTTATACTTCTCCCTGAAGTTATTATACTACAAAAAGTCCGATAGGCAAAATTTAACACATAGTCTAAATTATATTTGAAAAAGTCAGGAAGTATTCTTCAATTACGTTCATTAACATCGGCAAAATCCAAACTAAAATTGCCGCACCGATTACAGGTTTAAACAAGAAACTCAAGGTGAATACGTTTACCTGCGGAGCGGTTCTTGAGATTACGCCGAGGATGATGTCTTGAGCCAGTGTTGCAAGTAATATTGGTGATGCAATCTGTAATCCCATATACAAGGTGTTCGAGGACATTTTGATAAGTAATTCCATATTGGCAAGTTTTGCGATTGGTAAACTTACCGAATACAACGGAAAAATTTCAAAACTTCTCAATAAGGCTTTGAACAACCAGAAAATCCCGCCGACTTGTATAAAAATAAGAATTCCCATAAGTGAGATTAGTTTTGTTAAAATAGACACTTGGGCAGAAGTTGTCGGGTCTAGGGCTGTTGCGGATTGCAGACCCATTTGCATGTTAATCATTTCAGCACCGGAATCTACCGCAAGTGTTATCAACTGTGCCATATAGCCGATAACAGCACCTGTTACAATGTTCAATACAAGAGAAAGCATAAAAGAATCACTCTGTGTCATAACTTTTTCAGGTGATAAAAACGGAACGATTGCAATTGTTACAAGCAAAGCAAGCGGAATTTTTACAAGTGCGGGGATGTCTTTGCGGTTAAAAATCGGAGCAAATCTGAAAAACCCTATCAATCTGCCAAAAACTAAAGCACCTGCCATAAGGTAAGTGTTTATTGTCGGGAACATTTGCATTATTGATGAGTATAAATTATCCATTTACTATCTGCCTAACATCCTCTTTGTTTCGACTAAATCAGGTTTTGGCATTGCATTTTTCGAGGCAGGAGTGTATTTCTGCCTGTTTGCATTGTCCAAATACGGAACTTTACCGGGATTTTTCATTATTTCGTTTATGTTATCAACATTTTTGAAACGGTCTTTCATCTCGGAAGAAAATGGTCTGGTATATTTGTGGTAGTCTGAATCTAATACGAAATTTTCGCTTTTAGGAACGGTATTAAACGCAAGAACCATGCCTTCCTGAAACAGTCCTGTCAGAAGTTTTACGAACCCTACTCCGCCGATAATGATAACAAGGAATACCCCAAGAATTTTTGGAGCAGCAGCGATTGTTTGTTCCTGAACCTGCGTAACCGCCTGCAAGATACCGACAACAAGACCAATTCCCGCCGCTACAAGTACGCACGGCATTGAAATTGATAACATTATTAAAAAACCTTTTGCTAAATATTCTAAAAGTAATTCCATTGTTTATCCTCTATTTCTAGTTGTAACTGGACACCAGCCCCTGAACTATAAGTGTCCAGCCGTCTACCGCTATAAATATCAGCAGTTTAAACGGCATCGATATAATCGTTGGTGATAACATCATCATACCAAGTGCTAACAGTATATTTGCAACAACAAGGTCTAATATGATAAATGGTACAAATATAATAAAACTGATTTCAAATGATGTTTTTAATTCACTAACGATATATGCAGGTGCAACTTCCCATATTGTCAATTCATCAGGAGATTTCGGTTTTGGTTTTTGCGACATTTCGATGAAAAATGCCAAATCGCTCTCTCTGGTTTGCTTTAGCATAAATTCTTTTAACGGTTTTGAGCCTTCTTGAATTGCCGCAACCATATCGTGATTTTGTTTGTACGGAATTGAACCCATATCGTACATTTTTTGGAAGGTTGAACCCATTGTGTAAAATGTCAAAATTATAGATAATCCGATGATTACAATTGCAGGCGGTACGGATTGAGTACCCATTGCGGTTTTAAGCATTGCAAAAACTACGACAAATCTCAAAAAACTTGTCATACAGCAAAACATAAATGGCAGTAATGAAAACATTGACATTACTATCAGCATTTGTAATACGGGATTTAGTGTTTGTAATTGATCCATAATGATTTATCCTTACAGTTCGTTTATTTTTTTAGCCATATCTCTCATTGTTGAAGCGGCTGTTCTTACAGGTTGTTGTACTTGACGGGCAGGCTGCCTTACAGGCTGTCTGACCTGCTGTTTTTGTACGGGTTGTTGAATTTGTTTTTGTGCAGGAACGGCTTTTTGAACGGTTCTTCCTGCTCTTGTGTCCATTGATTTTCTTAAATTTGAAATACCTATACCGTTTTCGTTATTTCTTGTGATAGGTTCAAGGTGAACTCTTTTTGGAGGTTGCGAATTAGACTTAACTGCCTGTCTTGACGTCGCAATCTCCATTGCATCTTGAAAAGTTTGTTTTGGGTTTTGATTTTGATAATTATAGATAGGAAGTTCATGTTGACCTTCGTTAAGTTTAGAAATAAGGGTTGTCCTGTCCATATCGGAAGCAATCAGAAATTTCTCATTACCCGCTTTTATCACGTGGAGAGTTTTTCTCGGATTGAGGTGCAATGTATCTTCAATCTCAATGTAGTTAGTATGTTTTTTGCCGATACCGCCATCCATAATTTTTTTATACACAAATACGGCAAAACAGATTAAGCCTATCATTGCCATTGTATATACTGAAAAACTTGCCACATATCCGCCCATATAAAGTAACCTCTCTTTGTTAAAAGTTGTTAGATATTTTCATCTTCAAGTTCAAAATCGCTGTAGTCGAACTCTTCATCTTCCGACCCTTCTTCTGAACTTTCGTTGTATTCTTCCTCATTTTCTTCGGAATTTTCTTCGTATTCACCTTCGTTGCTGTAAGATTCTTCTGCGTTTTCTGTTTCCGCAGCCGCAGGTGCTTTTTCCTGTTTAGCGTCGTTGGTTAGAATTTGGTTGATTTTAACCCCGTATCTGTCGTTTACGATTACAAGATTTCCGCTCGCAATCGGATTTCCTTCGACTTTCAGGGTTACGTTGTTGTCATAGAGTGACGTTAAATCGACAACCAAACCGTTTTCGATATTTTTCAACTCACCCAAAGTAATTTTGACTGCATCAAATTCTGCACTCATCTCAACTTCAAGGCTGTCCCATATATTAGGAGTATTGCTACTCATGTCCTCTCCTCCGTGTTCCTCCTCCGGAATTAACAAATCCATATTCGGATTTATGTTTGCCGAAAAAGTTTTTTCTTTTATTGACAGTTGTACATTTTCTATGTTGCTGTTTTCAAATACGACAACGTCCTCTTTCTCAAGATTTTTGATATCAAACAGTGAGAATTTCGTTTTTCCGATAAAAACTTTTGCAACGGTTTCTGTATTTGGAAAGTCTTCTTCGGAGAATTTGTCGTTATTTGAAACGATTGCTTCAGGTTTTAATAACGCTTCAGGCATGGTGATAAAAATTTTACCTGTTTTGTTATTATATTCTTCCGCCTCTTTTATTATAAAGGTTAGATGAATTACGTCAAAATTATTACGTTTTAATTCATTTTGCGGAGGCGGTTGCAATTTACCTTTCAGATGTTCAAAAAGGTAATCGTTAAATGATGTAATAACTTTGGCTTCCAACTCTGATATTTTGTTAATGTTAAACTTTGTTTTTGACTGACCGAGAATTTTTGACAGAATTATGTCAATCGTTTTTGATGTCAAACGGAAAAACATATCATAATCTTTGTCAATCTTAATTTTCGTTACAAAACAGGATTCGTTTTCAAGCAGACAGTTAATGTTTTTGCTTATCCCGATTAGTTCCATTCTGAAATTCGGGTCAAAAAATTCGTTGCAGGAATTTTGTACAATTTCCGGAAATGTACTTTGATACCAGTCATATTCTTTATATAACCTGTCAGTTGATATTGAATTTTGTATATCTTCCTTCATTTGCAACTATCCCTTAATTTTTTGGAGTCTGTAGATCAAATTTCCCCACATCTACAATATTACAGATTTTTAGTTTTTACATCAATCTTTTAATGGATTTTTTTACAAAGTCAAGATTTTTATCAATTTGTTCAAATACGGTTAAATATCAAGTCCTGTGAACATTTCAAGTGATGTAACATTTTGCAGCAGCGGGAAATCATCTATATTGTAATTTTTAACAAAATCAATCGCTTCGTTTCGTGCGATTTCAAGAATTTTTGCATCACGAACGATATCTGAGATGATTAAATCAGGCAAGCCTGATTGCCTTGTGCCTAAGAATTCCCCCGGCCCTCTCAGTTGCAAATCTTTTTCAGCAATAACAAAACCGTCGTTGGTTTCGGTCATAATGCTTAGGCGTTCTCGGGTTTCCTGACTGCGGGAAGAGGTTATCAACACGCAATAGGATTGAAGAGCGTTTCTGCCGACACGTCCTCGCAGCTGGTGCAGTTGTGACAGCCCGAACCGTTCGGCGTTTTCAATTACCATAACCGTCGCGTTTGGAACATCAACCCCTACTTCTACAACAGTCGTCGAAACAAGAATATTATATTTCCCGTCTTTAAAATTTTTCATTACGGCTTCTTTTTCATCATTTTTTAATTTCCCGTGCAAAAGACCGATTTCATATTCAGGAAAAACTTCGGCTTTCAATTTTTCTGCTTCGATGGTTGCGGCTTTGGCGGAAAGCGTTTCGCTTTCTTCAATCAACGGGTAAACAATATAAGCCTGTCTGCCTGCTTCAACTTCTTCTTTTATAAGTTTCCAAACCTGCCTGTGAGAGCCTGCCATTGTCGTAATAATCGGTTTTCTGCCTTTCGGTAGTTCATTTATTACCGTCAAATCCAAATCCCCGTGAACCGTCAGTGCAAGCGTTCTCGGTATCGGTGTTGCCGTCATTGTAAGCATTTGCGGATTTTGGGATTTCTTTTTCAGAACATTTCGCTGTTTTACCCCAAACCTGTGCTGTTCATCAACAACAATTGCACCAAGGTTTTTAAATTCGACATTTTCCTGAATAAGTGCGTGGGTTCCGACGGCAATATGTGTTTGTCCGTTTTTCAAATCAGTTTCAAATTTTTGGCGAAGTTTTTTGCCGTGACTGCCTAAAAATAACCCGACACTCAAGCCCATCGGGGTTAGCCATTGAACCAAATTGTTGTAATGCTGTTGAGCAAGGATTTCAGTAGGTGCCATCAACGCTCCCTGATAACCGTTTTCGATTGCCGCAAGTAACATTATCGTTGCAACGACAGTTTTACCGCTGCCGACATCACCTTGTAAAAGTCTTTGCATCGGGGCATCGGAATTCATATCGTTTAAAATCTCATTAACCGCCTGCTTTTGCCCCGAGGTTAACTCAAACGGCAAACTGTCAATAAATTTCCGAACAAGTCCGTCAGTTTGGACTTTCAAGGCGTAACACGAGGTATTTTTTGCGTTCGATTCTCTAAGTCGTATGAGTTTCAGTTGAATTAGAAAAAGTTCTTCAAAAATAAGCGAAAATCTGGCATGCTCAAGCATATCCATTGATTGCGGAAAGTGAATTTGTTCAACCGCAACACTTTTATCTAACAGCCCCAGACGTTCTCTTATAAAATCGGGAATAATATTTTTGATGTCTTTTTTGTACAACTCTATTGCGTTGAAAATCGCCTTGCGTAGAGTTTTTATGTTCAACCCCTCACAAACGGTGTAAATCGGAACAATTCTTGCAAGGTTCAAATTGGAATCGGGTTTTTCAAGAAATTCGCCACTCATAATTGAATAAGTCGGCTTATCCATTGTTAATTGGTAACTGTAAGTGTTCATTTTTACAACACCTGATACCATAATTGCAGAGTTTATAGGGAATTGAGTCTTTGTCCTTTCAAGCAGATACTTGTTGCCTTTTGCTTGGAAAAAACTCAGTTCAAAACTTCCGCTTTCGTCTTTTATTATAACTTTTATAACCGATAAATTATTTCTTGTGTTGAACGCCGAAACAGATTTTATATACCCGAAAACCGTTGTGGTTTGACCTTCTTTCAAGTTTTTAATAAGTGTTCTTGAGGAGTAGTCGACGTGTTTTTTGGGAAAATACATCATCAAATCCTGAGCGGTAAAAATGTTCAGTTTGTTTAATTTATACGCAACTTTTGGACCAACGCCTTTTATGTACATAACATCAACTTCTGACGGATGCTTGTTGCGTTGGCTTTGCATTGTTTTTTCTTCTTGTTGTGCTTCTTTTTCCTGCTGTAAATCTGTTTTTATAACCTTGATAAGTTGCTCTATTGCTCGTTTTCGCTCAGGCATGGAAAGACAAGGGTATCTTTCAAATGCTTCAATAACAACCGCCCAGCGTGGATTTTTTTTTGATTTTTTGTAATTCTTTTTTGCTTCCCCCTTGATAAAATCGGAAAATTTCTGCCTTTTTCCGTGCAAATCTATATATTGATATTTCGTTTCAATATCTATTGCAATTTTAATAT
The DNA here is from genome assembly GCA_945833895.1 of uncultured bacterium. Taxonomy (GTDB): domain Bacteria; phylum Cyanobacteriota; class Vampirovibrionia; order Gastranaerophilales; family Gastranaerophilaceae; genus Zag111. Next base: position 2,309 of record CAMAGQ010000044.1, on the reverse strand, counting down.
TTTCCAGATTTTCAATCATAAAAACAGCCTTCTTTGCAAGATAAATATTACATAAATTTGCGGGTTATTGCAAATTATTACGGTGAAACCACAAAATGCGGATATTGTTTAGAATAAAGACTGTTGGTTTGAATTTTGGTTTTTAGTCTTGTAATTCAAATGTCTGTAAGCAGCAGGCGAAACTTTTCTCCCTCGTGGAGTTCTTTGCAGTAAGCCTGATTGAAGTAAATAAGGCTCGCAAACATCTTCAAGCGTTCTGACATCCTCTCCGATTGCCGCGGCGATTGTTTCAACCCCGACAGGACCTCCGTCGTATTTTTCAATTATTAATCTTAAAAGACTTCTGTCTGTTGTATCAAGCCCGAATTCGTCTATTTTCAAAATATCAAGCGAACTGTTTGCGATTTTTTCATCAATTTTACCGTTGTTTTTTACTATTGCATAGTCGCTAACCCTTTTTACCAGCCTGTTTGCAATACGCGGAGTTCCTCTTGAACGTCTTGCGATTGCATAAGCACCAGCTTCGTCAATTTCAATATTAAGAATTCCTGCGGTTCTTGTAATCACCTGAGCAAGTTCTTTTTCCGTATAAAATTCCAGCCTGTGAATAATCCCAAATCTATCTCTCAATGGCCCTGATAATTCGCCGGCTTTTGTGGTCGCACCTATCAGTGTGAATTTTGGCAGAGGAACTCGAAGCGTTTTGACTGTCTGACTTTTGCCCGTTGTCATATCAAGGTAAAAATCTTCCATTGCGGAGTATAAAATTTCTTCCGCAACCTTGTTAAGTCTGTGAATTTCGTCAATAAACAAAATCTCATTGCCTTTTAATGACATCAAAATCCCGATAATATCACGCGGTCTTTCAAGAGCAGGTGCTGAGGTTATTTTTAATTCAACCCCCATTTCTTGAGCAATAACCCCTGCAAGTGTGGTTTTGCCAAGCCCCGGAGGCCCGTAAAATAACAGGTGGTCAAGCGGAAGTTCACGCTTTTTCGCGGCTTGAATTGTGATTTTTAAGGTGTCTTTCAACCCTGACTGCCCGATGTAGGTATCAAAACTTTTAGGACGAATACAATTTTCAAAATTCTTGTCGCATTCAATAGTTTCCGCCTTAATAACCGGATTTTTCTTTATTTCTGCGTGCTTATTTTGTGTTGATAAATTGCTGTCGTCTGATATTATACTCATAATCCCTCTTGTTTTCTTGTTTTTATAATAACATAAATATTTGATTCTAGCCAATTACTCCTGCTGACTGGTGGTTTTTTGTCATGCTGAATTTATTTCAGCAACGCAAGGTTGAACGAATAAGTTATTTGATTGTTTTGCATAAAAGTTATCACCCACCCTACCCCCTCTCCCAATTGGGGGGGGAATTTATTTACTCCCAACATTCCCCCCCCTCTACTTCATATAACGGATTTAATCTTGAAATTTTTGTAACGAAGAAGTAAATTAATTATATGCAATTCAAGAATATAGGAATAGAATCGGTATGAATAAGTATCTTAAAAAAGTTTTAGAAAATACAAAAGCAAAAAATCAATATGAACCTGATTATATTCAGGCGGTAGATGAACTCTTAAAATCCATAGAACCCGTGGTTGAAGAACATCCGGAGTTTGAAAAAATGGCACTATTAGAAAGAATGGTTGAACCGGAGAGATTAATAACTTTCCGTGTTCCTTACGTTGATGACAAGGGGCAAACGAAGGTTCATAGAGGTTACAGGGTTCAATTCAGCAGTCTTATCGGTCCTTATAAAGGCGGTTTGAGATTTCACCCGAGCGTAAACCAAAGTATTATAAAGTTCTTGGGTTTTGAACAGATTTTCAAAAATGCTTTGACAGGTTTGCCTATCGGCGGTGGCAAGGGCGGAAGCGATTTTGACCCTAAAGGAAAATCTGACAACGAAATAATGAGATTTTGTCAAAGTTTTATGACCGAACTTCAAAGACATATCGGAGCGGATGTTGATGTTCCGGCAGGCGATATCGGAGTCGGGGCAAGAGAAATCGGTTACTTATTCGGTCAATATAAACGTATCAGAAACGCTTATGAAGGCGGGGTTTTGACAGGGAAAGGCTTATCCTACGGCGGTTCGCTTGCAAGAACAGAAGCAACAGGCTACGGATTGGTTTATTTTATGAGAGAAATGTTGCAGGCAAACGGTCAGAGTTTGAACGGTAAAACCGTTGTTATTTCAGGCTCGGGAAATGTTGCGATTTATGCCTGTCAAAAAGCACAGGAATACGGTGCTTTCGTTGTCGCAATGAGCGATTCTAACGGTTGCGTTTATGATAAAA
>CAMAGQ010000043.1 GCA_945833895.1 uncultured bacterium | reverse complement strand
TATAGAAAGCTGGAATTTTTTGTTAAAAAGATGTCAGGTTACACTGCCTGCTGAAACTGCGGAACTTGCCGTACCTGTCAGCGGGAAAATTCTGCATATCTTTATTGACGGCGAAGAGTATTGTTTTGACGAAAACTTAAAGCCGTTTCTGACTAAAGAACATAGTAATTTGCGTAAATATTCGATATTAAATAACAAATTAATCTTTAATAAATTTAAAGAAACTAAAACGCTTGATATTGTTTATTACACAAGCAACTGTGTTGTAGATGAAGAAGGTAACGAAAAAGAAAATTTTGAATACGGAAGTGATAAATCATTAATTCCGATGCCGTTTGCGGAGCAGGTTCTGGTTTACGGAGCATGCCTGAGAGTTAAGGGAAATCCTCAATATTTTAAATTTTCATACTGGTTGAGCATGTACAAAGAAGCCTTGCTAAACCTAAAATCCAAGATTTCGGTATCGGCGAAAAACACACCGGAGATAAGTCTTTCCAGAGGATAAGGGCAAAAAAAACAGGAAGTCCTTTTCATTTCCCCCTGTTAAGATTTACACTAGCCGAAATATAAATAGCATGTTTATTATACAAGTTATTTGCAAAAAATACAAATTTTGATAAGAAATGTAACGGAATGGAACAATTAACACAACAACAAAAACGATTCGTAAGTGAATACATAAAAACTCTGAACGGAGAAAATGCCGTGAAGGCAGCGGGTTACAAGACTAAAAATCCGAAGTCGTTTGCTCAGGAATTATTAAAAAAAGAATCCATAATAAGAGAAATAAAACGGCAGTTAAAACTCCAAATCTCTGCTTTGAATGTTCAAAAAGGGTATGTAATCCAAAAACTTTTACAAATTGCTGAATTTTCGCTTGAAGAAGAGGATATTACTGATAAAGACGGAAACTTTACTGGTAAAGTCAAGTTGCGGGATTCAACGGCTGGATTAAGGGCTTTGGATGCTTTATGCAAGTATCTGGGCTTTTCGGATACTCAGGAGTCAGAAAACGGGCATGAGTTTAAAATTGTTACGATTGCGAATTTAGACGAAGAAAAAATTTAAGGATATAAAAATGAAAACAGATAAAGAAACAGAAAAACTATTATTAAATGATGCAGAATTTGATAAACTTCTTAAAATGCGAATAGAAAAGGAGTTTAACGAAGAACTTGCTGCAAACAAAGAGCCGATAGAGGTTTTGCAGGATATAAGAAAAATTCCTGCGGATAAACTTTTTTCAAAGTTTGCGGTTTTTGAAATCATAAACAAAACAAGCAAAACAAAGTCTTATATAAACGGAATTCAGGCAGAGGGATTTTTAGGTGCGGACAATCTTAACAGGAAAAAACTTTTGTCCGGTGAAAGTTCCTCTTTTGTCAGCGGTGAAAATTATATAAAATTTATCAAGTGTAATCTCTAAAGTCATGTGTAAATTTCTTAGAATAGAGTCGTTTCCTGAGTTTGAGAAAAACGAACATTATTTTGAATATCTTTGTGCTGTTGAAAAAACTTACAAAAAATATTCAAAGTACATTTTTGACGACTTTTCTCCTTTACTAAACTGCAAAGTTGAAACCTTTGTAGAAAATTTTGCCCCATACTTTTGGCTGGTTCTGAATAGAGAGGACAAATTTATGGGGTTTGTTTATTTGGATAATTTTGTCGGAAATTCCGAAAGGTTATTCAGTGCTGAGGTTTCGACGTGTTTTGACAGATGTGCGTGGGGAATTTTTGTTCGTTACAGTGCAAAAATTTTCTTCAAAATGTGTTTTGATGTTTTCGGATTTCAGAAAATTAAGGCACAGATTTACCCGCAAAACAGTTATGTAAGAACTTTTTTAAAAGATGTCGGGTTTGAATACGAGTCGTTATTGATTGGCGAAACTCTCAGACGCGGGAAATTACAAAATATAGAAGTTTACTCATTATACAGAAATTATTATTACAAAAACAACGAGGTGATATATGGAAACTAAAAAACAACTAATAAATGAACCTTATTTATTGGGGCATGTGGTCAGCAGGTATGAGAATTACGAAAATGCCCGCAATTCACAACTTTCCGATAACAGGTTAATAAAATATGCGATATACAATTCGACAATCCCAAAAGTTAACGCTTGGGATTGCAATGTGCAATTGCCTGATATTTACGAACTTGCACAGACCCTAAAATCGCATATCGTACAAAATCTGTATTCACATCCTGACGGAATGTTTGATGTCGAAGGTACTGATGATGTTACGAAAAAATACGCAAACAAACAAAAAGCAATGCTTGTGAACACTTTTGAAGCAATGAAAATTGAAGATGTTATGGAGCGGATAATTGATTCTGTTGTTGAAACGGGAGAGGTTACTCTTTTTGTGGGCTGGGAAAGCCGTGTAAAGAAAATTCGCAGAGTTTTATCTCCTGAAGAACAAGCGGAATTGGGTGTTTCAGAAAACTTCATCATTGAAGATAAAGTTATTTATGACAATGCAAAAGTTAAATTTATCAATTACGAAGATTTTGTTTTTGATTCAACAGAGGTAGAAAACTGGGATTCTTGTACGAAAATTTACAGAACCTATCTGTCTTTGGACGAAATAAAATCAAATTCTTCAAACAATTTATTAAATCAAGAAAAACTGGCAATATTGAAAGGAGTGGTGGCAAAAAGAAACAGAAAAGACTGGAACAAAGCGGATAGTAACAATAAAGTCGAAATCTTGGAGTACTGGGGTGATATTGAATTACCGAACGGTGAAGTGTTAAAAAATAAACTGTTAGTTGTTGCAGGCAGAAGTGTTGTAATCAGATTTGAGGATAATCCGTTCGTAATTAATCCGTTTATTCACGCAAATATTATCGAATGTCCTTCAACGGGCAGAGGAATTTCACCGTTGAGGGTTGCACTTATTTTGAATAATATTTCATCAACCATATTGAATAAGCAGCTTGATGCCTTGTCACTTATGATGAATCCGCCGTATCTTGCTCCAAAGGGGTGTTTTAGAGGCGAACAGGTTATAAAACCCGGTAAGATTGTTGAATACGATGCTTCTCTTATGACAACTCCGCCAATTGCAATTTCATTTGATAAAGCAATGCAGGGCTGGGATTTCTTGAACTATTTCAAAAATACTCAGGAAAGTGCAACGGGAATTTTCAAAAATATGTCAGGTAATCTTCAAGCATCAGACAGAACAGCGACTGAAATAAATTACTCAGCAAACGGTCAGGAAGCACGATTAAATATGATACTTGAAGCAATTAATCGTAAAATCGTTGTTCCTATGGTTGAAAAAACTGCGGAAATAATTTCTAATTTCAAACTCGGAAAAGAATCTATTTTAATTAAAGAAAAAGGTATTGAATCTTTGATTGAAATAAATGATGACATAAGAAGAGCCAATTACGTTTATCGTTACGGCGACAGAAAAGCCTCATTTGAGCGTAAATCCCGTTTGAAAGAACTGTTTGAAATAATTCAGGCGTTTGCGAAAGTTGATGTTGTGTCAAAACAAATTGACTGGATTGAGTGTTTCAAATTCGTAATTGAACAGTACGGAGTTGAAAACGCAAACAATTTCTTAACTACGGAAAATTCAGAGCAAAATAATACAGAGGAAACAGCGAAACAATAAAAAATGATGAAATACAAATTACTGGATGCACAGAGAAAATTTTTGGAAATACCCCACGATTATTCTCTTGATGTTGCGGTATATCTGGGAGGGTACGGCTCCGGCAAAACTTTTGCCGGAGCCCTTCTCGGCATATTACTGTCGTTAAAGTTCCCCGGGATTACAGGGCTTGTCGGAGCTCAAACATATACCCTTGTCAGAGATACCACGCTTAAAACTTATTTTGAACATCTTGAGAGTATGGGATTTATTGAAAAGACCGATTTCAAATGGGTTAGTGCAGAGCAAAAAATTGTTTTTTATAACGGTTCGGAGATTCTTTTCAGACATTTTGACGAACCGCACAAATTAAAATCTTTAAATTTAGGATTTGTCGAAATCGAGGAAATGTCCGATATTCCTTATGAAACCTTCAAGGTTTTACTTGCAAGAATGCGACAAAAAATAAAACCCGAATGGAAAAATTTTACGTACAGAATTTTTGGACACACAAACCCTGAAATGGAACGTGGCTGGCTTTATAAAACATTTATGGAAAATCCGCCCGTAAATTACAGGCTTATTTCCGCTCCGACTACGCAGAATATTTACTTACCCGAAGGTTTTTGTGACGAACTTAAACAACTTTATGATAAAAGTTACTATGATATGTTTGTTCTCGGCAAAACAGGCGATTACAATTCAAACCTTGTGGTTAAAGATTTTACTGATGAAAATGTTAAAGAAATCTATTACCAGCAGGATTTGGATTTGCATATCAGTTGCGACTTTAACGTCGATCCTATGGCTTGGGTTCTTGCTCACAAAACCGAGGATAAAGTTTTTTATTTTGATGAACTTGTTCTTGAAAATACTACGACTGCCAAAACTTGTGATGAGTTTTTTGCCCGATATCCGAATCATAAAGGCAATATTATTATAAACGGTGATGCCTCTGGTGATAACAGAAGTTGTACGAGCGAATACACGAATTACGTAATTATAAAACGTAAACTTGCCTCGTTTGGTTACGATGCGGAGATTAAAATCAAAGGTTTCAATCCGCCGATTAAAAACAGGGTTGCGGCGTTTAATGCAAAGGTTCGCAACGCAAACGGGGATGTTTGTTTGTATATTTCTCCAAAATGCGAAAAACTTTTGTATAACATTTACAACCTTAGATATCAGGAGGGTTCTTCAAGAATTGACGTTCCGACTTATACGCAGATTAAACAGATGAAAGAGTTGAAATTCTTGTCGCATCCGTTTGATGCGGCATCTTACCTTGTAGATTTTTATTGGCCGATAGTTTTGTAAAAAGAAAAGGAAAATATTATGGAAAAATTTATATATTACGCACCCATAATTGTTGTAGTTCTTGTGTTTTTGATTAATGAAAGAATTGTTGTAACGCCTGAACAGTTGGAGAAAAAACATCGGGAAATTTTGAAAGATATAGAAACCCGTTTCACAACTATTAAGAGTTTTGAGGATTTAAAATCACAATTTACGGACATGAAAGACAAAATCGACAAAATTTATGATTGTTTAATTCTGAAATAATGTAAAGAAATTTTTTGTAGATTAATACATTTTTACGTATTTTGTAGTATATTTTTAGTATGTCAATTAGAACCCGCAATGATAAACAAATGAAGATAAAAGCCCCGATTGTTGAAGCCTTAAAGCAGGCATATAACAATCCGACGTATCAATTCCACATTCCGGGACACACAAAAGGTCTTGGAACATTGACCGATTTTAGAAAACTTATCGGCAAAAAAGCACTAATGGTTGATACAACGGATGAATTTGACAATTTGGGAACGCTTACCCCTGCAACAGGTCCGATAAAAGAGGCGGAAGAACTTGCCGCTCAAGCCTTTGGTGCAAAAAGAACATTCTTTTTGTTAAACGGCTCAACTATCGGTAATCTTGCAGTTGCAATGGGTTTGACGAAAAAAGGGCAAAAGGTTATCGTTAACCGTAACTGTCACCGTTCAATTCTGACCGGTTTGATTATTTCAGGTGCAGAACCTTTGTGGATTGTTCCTGAAAAGTTGAATGACTGGGGTTTGTGGGGAAATGTTGAGGTTAAAGAAGTTGAACGTCTTTTGAATGAAAATGACGACGTTTCAGCCGTTTGGATTACTAACCCGACTTATGAGGGTGTTGTTTCAGATATAAAATCAATCGCTGAAATCTGCAAAAAACATAATGTGCCTTTGATTGTTGATGAAGCACACGGCTGTTTGTGGAATTTTAACGATAAATTGCCGACAACATCTTTGAAATTGGGTGCGGATATCGTTGTGCATTCACTTCATAAAACTGGTGGAAGTATGAGCCAATCTTCAATGCTTCACGTGGGTAAAAATTCAATGATTTGCGAGGAAGATGTTGAACGTGCGTTAATGCTTTTACATACGACAAGCCCTTCTTTGATGCTTTTAGGCTCATTGGATGCCGCAAGAGCCAATCTGCAAAGTTCACGCGGGCAAAAGCAACTGTCAAAAGCCATTGCCAATGCGAAATATTTGCGTTCCGAAATTGACAAAATGAAAACCATTCACCAACTCAAATCAGGTTTTGGTTACAAAACTGATGTAACAAAAGTATTTATAAAAGCCGACGGATTATCAGGCAAACGACTTGAATCCATTTTGGAAATAGATTTCGGAATTGAAGTTGAAAGTGCTTCAGATATCGGGATTTTAATCCTGTGTAATATCGGCAACAAACGTTCTGATTTTGAATACCTTGTAGATTGCCTGAAAAAGATTGATACGCATAATTACAAAGATATTTATTACCTTGAAAACAAAAAGCACATGCCGATGCTGACTCCGATTATTGAGGTCAGTTTGCGAGAAGCGTATTTTTCAGAAAAAGAAATTATTCCAAAATCGCAGGCGGTTGGCAGAGTTTCAGGCGAAGTTATTGCAGAATGTCCTCCGGGGATTACAATTCTTGTTCCCGGTGAACTTATTACGGAGGCTCATTTGCCGTATTTGACAGATTACGAAACTATCGAAGTTTTGAAAAATAAAATGTAGTTTCTTCGGTTTTTGGGTGAAAAATATTTTACATCTCAAATTTCGGAATTTTTACGTCTGTATCTGCGATTAAGTATTTGTTGCCTTTCCATTCTGCTCTTGAGCCGTGGTAAGTTTTGACAGCCCCTCTATTTGCTGCTTGGAATTGTTTACTTGCTTTTTTGATATTTTCAGTAGTAGGCTCAATACCTTGTGCAATTAGTGCATCTTTTAATAACTGTGTATAACTTTGTCCTTTAGGTACAGTGAAAGTTGAACCTGCCTGTAAATTTACCTGAGGTGAATTGTTGCTATTGTTTCCGATAGGGTTTGTGTTGCCGTTGCTGTTGTTATCAGATATATTTTCCGTGCTGTTACCTTTTATATCTGTTAAGGTAATTGTTGTTGCGGCTTGTTTTACTTCATCTCTTGTCATAATGATTTCTTTTGTCGGATCCCAAGGGTTGCGTATGTAAACCTTGTCGCCTTCAACTTTTGATATCGAGAACGCGTGACCGCCGCCTGAAATTACTTTTCCGTTTACTGTTTGTGTACTTACATTGAATGAAATTGTTGCTGCGTAATCGTCAAGTTTGCCGTCTTTGCAGTCATTTTCAATTCTATCAAGCATACTGTCGGCTTTAGCATTCTGTTCAGGGGTCAATTTAAATCCTTCCCCTGTGATGTTCATGTTCAAGTCGCTATCAACCTCACAAATAGGTGCGTGGCTTGGAACTCCCGGTGTTCTTGATGAATATATTTCGCTATTTTTTCCTGTAAGCAAATATATAGCGTCCTGAGTAAATCCGCCGTTCAACTCGTCAGCCTCACCTTGGGTCATTCCGCCTGCTGCGTGCAATTGCATATAGGCTTCAGAGTCTTTCATGTTAGGGTGGACTTTTTGTAAATCCGCAACGTCAGCCTTCGCATCACCTCTAAAGTCTTCATAAGCAACTTCAAGTAAAAGTACGTCTTTATCACCTGTTGAGTATTTTGGACCTGCCAGTTTTGCTTTTTCATGAATTTCGGATTCTGTATATGTGTAAGAGTCTTTTATATCGATTTGGTCTTCCGGAACACCTTGTTTTATCAGGTTTTCACGAATTTTCGCAGCCCCGGGGAAGTGTACTGTATATGTGGTTTCACCTGTTTTCGGGTCTTTGCCGACGGTTATTGTGTCTTTTAAGGCTTCACGTCCGCTTTCGCTTTCTGTTATTGCGTTCAAACCTGCTAGTAGATAGCAATCGCCTCTGCCCTTTTGGTATGAGGTATCAAATTTACCGTCAATTTTACTAAAATCATGGGTTGCAATAACGTTTCCGTCCTTATCCTTGGTTTCAGAACCAATCAGGACACCGTCTTTGTCAAATGTATTTGTAGTAACTTCTTTGACTGTCTTGCCATCTTTTTCGTATGCGATTTGTGTTGAAGGAAGGCAATTTTTTCTGTTTTCTAAGTTTGCACCCTCGTAATGCTCTTCCAGTTTTTGACCACGTTTGTAACTGATTTTATCGATACTTTTTAATTTGCCTTTATCGTCGTATTGGAGCTTTTCGCTGTACGGATTTCCGTCTTTTGTGCCTGTTACGTCCATTTTCTTAAGGGTTTTGCCGTCTTTTGCATATTTTGCTTTGGTGGTTAAATCAGAAATTACCGTACCGGCTTTATCCTTTTTGATTGTGTGTTTTTCGGTTAGTTTACCGTTATCGTTATGTTTTTGTTCTGTATGTGTTGTTGTGCCGTCTTTATTTGTAATATCTTGAATTACCGAACGTACGGTTTTTCCGTCAGCAGCGTAATTCTTTGTTGTGGTAGTTGTGTTGTCTTTAGTTTTTACATTCTGTGTTGTGGACGAAAGGTTTCCGTCTTTATCGTATTTGTTTTCCACAGTTTCGGCTTGTATTCTATTCCCTTTTTGGTCAGTAACGGTCGTAGTTATTTTTGTCGGTTTTCCGTCAATGTTATTTTCGTAAGTTGAATTTACGGTTTTTAGCGGTGTACCCTTCGGGTCATATTTGACGGAGGTTGAAGCGATACGATTTCCTGCTTCATCATATTTGTAAGTATTTTGATATTTCTCTGTTATGTTATTATTAGTGCCTTTATTTATTCTTTCTGAGGATATCAGGTTTCCGTTGGCATTGTACTTGTAAGTAGCAGTAGAAGAGCCGTTTGGAGTTGCTTTTTGTTCTGATATAATATTTCCGTCTGCATTATAATTTTGAACGACTCTGTTTTCGCCCTTTACTGTTGTTTTGCTAAAAGAGCCGTCATCTTGTCTGATAATCATTGTAGTTGAGCCGTCGTCGTTTTGAATGGTTTCGGAGTGTTTAGCAAGATAACTTTCAAGTTTTGAAAAGTCTGCTTTTTCACCCAATTTGGCTTTTGCAAATTCTCTTGCTGACAAGGTGTCGTTTCCGGCAGCCTTTTTCAATTCTTTTAGTAGGGCTTCCGCTTCCTGTTTGCTGATAACGCCGTCATTATTGCTATCGTGTTTTTGTATAAATATAGGCGTGTTTTTGCCTATGTTGACACCCTTAAGCGTTTCCTGATTCAGTTGAATATTTTGACCTTTAAGTTTTATGTTGATATTATTTCCAATAGAATCAACCATTCGCACCTCATCTCTTAGTGTTTATATGTAATATGTTTATATAAAGTATATAAGTCTTCCGAAATTGACCTTTTTTTGACCTAAGTTTACAAAACTTAATTAAATCTTATATAAAAAATGAATATCCATAACTGCAAAACAGGTGTATCTGATGATTTTTGATTATTTTTGCAATAATCGCACTATGAAAAAACTTTTATTGATATTTTCAATCTTTACAGTAATCTTTGGGGGCGAACTTGCAGGAAGGGCTGCTCAGTATGGTGTTTACAGTCCAAAGAATTATTCGCAGAATTTTGAGTCCGAGGCGGGTGAGCGAATACTTTTTATTCTTGATTTTTCAAACAGTATGACCGAAACTCTTGACGGAGCAACAAAAGTTGAGCACATGTTAAAAACGATGAAGGAAATTTTACCTAAAATAAACCCGAATGCGTGGGTTGGTTTAAGGGTTTACGGGCATAGAATGGGGCTTACGCCTGTAGAAGCCTGCCGTGCATCAACGCTTATCAGCCCGATTATGAGGAACAACGGTGAACACGTGAATTTTGCTTTGTCAAAAACAAAACCCCGTGGAATGACGCCGATTACGTATTCGCTCAAGCAGGCGATAAAATATGATTTTATGGGATTTCGCGGTAAGAAACATATTATATTGCTGACTGACGGCGGAGAAAATTGCGACGAAAGCCCTTGTACTTTTGTAATGAATTTGATAAAGGTTCGCAGAGATGTTTCTATTGACGTGATTGCCTTTAACGTGGATAATGCGGAGGATTTGGAACAGTTGAGATGTACCGCACTTGTTACCAGCGGAAAATTTTACAACGCCCGCACAGCGGCTGAACTTCTTAACGGATTCAACAATTCAATTGAAGGTGCAAAAAGCGTTGAAGCAAAAATTATTACTCACTAAAAATTTTGCATAAAAAAAACCACTCACATGTGAGTGGGTCGTTTTCTGCATCCTAATGGTCTCTTTTAGTGTTTATTATTTAGGAGTTTATATGTTTTGGGGTTAATGAACTATTTATATTTAGTGTTTCGACTACACTTAAATCTTATGTAATTATTATGCCATAACAAACATTATATGTCAATATTATCTTTTAATGAAATTAATCGAACAAGAAAAATCCTTATATAGTGTACGTTTTACACTTTACAAAACTTAACAATCACGGTTAAAGGGGCTAATTCTAAAGAATTATCGTTGTTATATTTCTTCACATAGTAGCAAAATTTGTTAAAGTTCGTTTTTATACTATTTGTTACTAAATTTCTAATGTGTAGTGAATGTAAGTCTTTAGGAAGGAAAAATATGCAAATTACTCCAATTAACAATTTGTTTAACAATTTAACACCGATTAAGTCTTGTGATAATAAGTTTAATTCGGTGCAAAAACGACCGTTACAAGCTGTTGAAACGGCAGGAACTGTCGGTATTGCACCTGCAGAGATTTTAGGCAGAAGCATGGTTAATTTTTGCGGGATAAAAAACAAGCCTGAATACAAGCTTACAGAAAGTGATAATAATTTTGCCGAATGTGTCGGAAAGATATACCGGCTTAATGACGACGAGGTGAAATCGGTAAAGAATGTTATCGGAAACTTTTTAAACAAAAATAATTTCAAAAAAATCAGCGATATGCAAAGCGATGATATTTTTGAATTTGCAAACGAATCTGCATATTTAACCGAAAAATTAAGTAATATGTTGAAGTTGTCAGATTTTGAAGATACAACGCTGACTTTTCTTATTACTGCCCAAATCAATGAAGGTGATATTTCAGAGTTATGTACCAGAGATGGTAAAACTATTGTTGAAGATAACAAATATACAAAAGATTTTACACCGATTGAAGGTATACTAAACCGAGCAGACATAGATGATTTTGATACGATAAGCGGTATTCATCGTCATTTAGCAGAAATAGCATCAAAAAAAGACTATGATTCAATTTTTGAAATGTTTACGCCGAAAAACGCAGGTGTCGGACGTTCTGCACTGGATAAGTTCTCAGGCGAGTTGGGCAAAGACAAAGTTATCGATATTTTTCTTGATTTTGTTGAACTTGCCCCAAAATCAGATGAAGAAAGAATTGAGGGACTCAATATCAAAAAAGAACGTGAAAGGATTGAAGACGGCGTTCAAGTATGTGCAATTGCGTATAATATATCCAAAAAATTCGGTATTGAAGTCGATGAAAGATTATTAGAACTGCTTGACTCCAGGAAAACAGACACTGAACTTCATAAAGACGGCAAGTCTGATATTGAGGTTGCTTACAGAATTTCTGATGAATATAATTTACCCGAAAATTCTACAGACGAAATATTAAAAATAATTGAAAAAAACAACGAATGGGCTAAAAAAAGAAGATTTGATGATTTTTTTGATGCTATAAGTTAAAACTTAGCGGTAGATTTATGCAAATTACAAGAACAAATTATAATAACAAAACTACATTTACATCGTATAATAACCCGATAAAGTCTTTTGATTTATATACACCGAAAGGCAAAC
>CAMAGQ010000042.1 GCA_945833895.1 uncultured bacterium | reverse complement strand
TCCAAGGTCGTGAAACAGTTAACAAATACTACGATGCAGTTCCTGATATCGTTCAGGAATATATGGACAAAGTTGCTGCTGTAACAGGCAGACAATATCATCCGTTCGATTACGTTGGTGCTCCTGATGCTACTGATGTTATCGTTGCTATCGGTTCAGGTTGTGAAACTATTGAAGAAACTATCGAATACCTTAACGCTAAAAGAGGTACTAAATACGGTTTGGTTAAAGTTAGATTGTACAGACCGTTTGACGTTAAGAGATTTAACGATGCACTTCCTAAATCTACTCAAAGAATTGTTGTTCTTGATAGAACCAAAGAACCAGGTTCAATCGGTGAACCTTTATACTTGGATGTAGTTGCAGCGTTAGAAAACAAAGATATCAGAGTAATCGGCGGACGTTACGGTTTATCTTCTAAAGAATTTACACCGTCAATGGTTCTTGCTATTTACAAACACTCTGAAAACAAAGGTTTCCACGGATTTACAGTTGGTATTGAAGACGACGTAACTCATAAATCATTGAAAGTTGAAGAACATATAGTTACAGAACCGGAAGGTACTACAAACTGTATGTTCTGGGGCTTGGGTTCTGATGGTACTGTTGGTGCTAACAAAAACTCAATCAAAATTATCGGTCAATACACTGATAAAGATGCACAGGCATACTTTGCTTATGACTCTAAAAAATCATTTGGTGTTACCGTTTCTCACTTGAGATTTGGCGACAAACCAATCAAATCAACTTACTTGATTACCGCACCTGATTTTGTATCTTGCTCTGCTCACGCTTATGTCGGCAGATATGATTTATTAAAAGGTATCAAAGAAGGCGGTACTTTCTTGTTAAATTCTCCATATTCTGCGGATGAAGCATTTGCTCATTTGACAAGAGATATGCAGAGAACAATTATCGACAAGAAAATCAAATTCTACAATGTTGATGCTGAAGCCCTAATCAAACAACAACCAGGCTTAAGAGGTAAAGGTGCAAACACAGTTATGATGGTTGCTTACTTCAAAGTTTCAGGAATTATTCCGTTTGAACAGGCTTACGAAGGTATGAAAGCAATGACAATCAAGACCTTCAAGAAAAAAGGCGACGATGTTGTTAATATGAACCTTGCGTTGATTGATGCAGCAGTTGATGCTTGTAAGGAAGTTAAAGTTCCTGCAACATTAGACGGTGTTGGCTGTGTTGATGATGTTCAATTAATCCCTGAAAATGCGGATGAATTTGCTAAGAAGATTATTGAACCTTCTATGCGTCAAAAAGGTGATGACATTCCGGTTTCAGCAATGAGCGTAGACGGTGTAATCCCTACAGGTACAGCATGTCTTGAAAAACGTGGTATCGCACCAAGAGTTCCACACTGGAATTCAGAATTCTGTATTCAATGCGGTATCTGTGCTTCAGCATGTCCGCACGCTGCAATCAGAACTAAATTGGTTGAAGCAGACAACTTGAAAGATGCTCCGGCTTCATTCAATACAATTGATGCAAAACCAAACGCAAACGGTGAAAAATTCAAGGTTCAAGTATATTGCAACGATTGTACAGGCTGCGGTGTATGTTTAGACCAGTGTCCAATGTCTAAAAACCCTGAAAAAGCAGCGTTAACTTGGTCAACTATCGAAAAAGAAGTTGAAGATTGCCAAGTAGAAAACGAAAAATTCTTTGACGAATTACCTGATAACGTTATGGGTAAAAATACAACCAAAACAATTAAGGGTGCAATGCTTAGAAAACCTTTGTTTGAATTCTCAGGAGCTTGCGCAGGCTGTGGTGAAACACCTTATGTAAAACTTGTTTCACAATTGTTCGGTGAAAACGCAATCGTTGCAAACGCAACAGGTTGTTCTTCAATTTATTCAGGAACATTCCCGACAATTCCTTATACAAAAACTAAAGAAGGCAGAGGGCCGGCATGGGCTAACTCATTGTTCGAAGACAATGCTGAATTTGGTTACGGTATGAGATTGGCAGTAGACCAAAACAGAGACACTTTGAAAACTTATGTTGAAAAAGTTTTGGCTAACGAAAAAACTCCTGCTGATTTGAAAGAAGCGTTGGAAGGTGCTATGGCACACTTTGACAATTCAAAAACAACAGAAGCAGTAGCTGCACAAAACCACGCTAAAGAAGTTATCGCAAAATACGCAGATTGCGGTTGCTCTGATTTAGCAAAGGTTAGAGAACTTCAAGACTACTTCACGGATAAATCAGTATGGATTATCGGTGGTGACGGTTGGGCTAACGATATCGGCTACGGCGGTATTGACCACGTTCTTGCTCAAAACAAAAACGTTAACGTTCTTGTTCTTGATACGGAAGTTTACTCAAATACAGGCGGTCAAGCTTCTAAATCAACACCTACAGGTGCTGTTGCGAAGTTTGCTACAGGTGGTAAACGCACTTACAAGAAAAACATGGGCTTGATGAGCATGTCTTACGGATATGTTTACGTAGCATCAGTTGCATTAGGTGCAGATAGAGCACAAACATTGAAAGCCTTCCAAGAAGCTGAAGCTTATGATGGGCCATCAATCATCTTTGCTTACGCACCTTGTATCGCTCACGGTATCGATATGAGTAAGACTCAAACCGAACAAAAACGTGCTGTTGAAGCAGGTTACTTCCCACTTTACAGATATAACCCTGCTAACGAACAACCGTTCACTTGGGATGCTAAAGAACCAAGCGGAAACTATCAAGACTTTATCAGATCAGAAGGTCGTTATAAGTCATTACTTAAAACAAACCCAGAAGCTGCTGAAGCACTTTATTCTCAAGCAGAAGAAGATGCTGCAAAACGTATGAACGTTTACAAAGCAGTCGGCGAATTGATGAAGTAGTTTGATATTTCTATCAGATATAAAATCCCGTCATTTATTTGGCGGGATTTTTATTTTGTAAAATCTTTTAAAACTTTTTTAAGCCTTATTTATACAACTCTTCTGCATCAAATTTAAATATGCAAATTTGACTTGGACTTTGAGGGCATTATTTTGTTTATATTTCTAATATGCAATTTTATGTTATAATTATCTTATGAAAAAGTTTATTCTATCTTTAATTATTCTATTATTGGGTTTGTGTACGGCAGTTCCTGTTTTTGCCGATGATTTAGAGGAAGATTACCTCGATATTGCCGCGAATTATTGCGTTATCGGTGATTACAATTCCGCAATTTCGTATCTTGATAAAATTTTGGAGCGAAATCCGAACAGCAAGCAGGCTTCTGATTTAAGAATGGGGCTGTTACATATCATTAGTGGTGATAAAAAGTCCTACATTACCGCTCTAAACCCGGGTATAAAGCAGGCTATGGATTACAAGCAGGTCGGAAACGAACGTTTGGAATACGATACATTGCAAAACGCAACAAAGGGTAACAATGCTTACCTTGCGTATTATTTTTTAGGTAATTATTTTAGAGATAAAAATGATTATATGAAGGCTTTAGATGCTTATAACAGTTCGGTTTCGGCAAAGCCTGATTTTGCTCAAGCATACCTTTCTACGGCGATAACTCTTTTTGATGTCGGACGTTATGAGGCTGTAATTAATCCTATCGACAAATATTTGACCTTTGACTCAAAAGATGATTTAGCCTATGCGATAAAATCCCGTGCCGAATTTGAACTCGGGCAGTTAGATGCCGCTAAAGCCGACAACGAAACCGCTATTAGAATAAATAATTGTCCTGAATATCAATTTGATAAAGCAAAAATTCTTTATAAACAAGGCAGTTATCAACTCGCAAAAACTCTGTTTAAAGAGTTGCTTCCGTATATTCAAACATCTAAAATTTATGAATATATTGGCTACTGTGATTTAGAAATGAAAGATTATGTAAGTGCGTTGATGAACATTGACAAGGCTCTCATCTTATCTGATGATGATTTGTACCTTGAAAACAAATATAATGAAATAAAGAGTATGCTGGAAAGTAGTCAAGATGAGCAAAAATAGAAACAATAAATATAATAACAACCAAAAGAAGGAAGGATTTTTCACCAGAGCGGTTAATATGGTGATTACCCTTATGCTGACGGCAGGCATGCTTTACGGTTTGCAGGCATGCTCTTCTGCGGGGTCTTCGTCGTTGAAGTTTGCTCAGTTGAGTGATATTCATTTTCTGGAAAACGGTGCTAATACAACTTACAAAATGACGGGTAAATCTCCTGAACTTTTAGACGATGCGATTGCTCAGATAAACGAAACCAGGGATTTGGATTTTGTGATGATTACGGGTGATTTGATTGACAAGTCTTTTGAAAAAGAACTCAGGGCTGTACTTCCGCATCTTGAGCAAATTGATGCTCCGTGGTATTTTGCGTTTGGCAATCACGACAGGTGTGTCGGCGGATATTTGACAACTCTTGTTTATCTTGAGATGTTGAGAAATTCTAATCCTAATTTCCAATATAAAAAGCCTTATTATTCTTTTAAACCTAAGAAAAATTACAAGGTTATAGTGCTTGATGATATAATTACTGATGAGATTACCTCAAACGGGTATATTGATGAGGTTCAATTCCGCTGGCTAAAGAAGGAACTTGAATCGTCTAAAAAAGATACTGTTCTTATATTTATGCACGTTCCTGTAATTGAGCCGTTTGCAAGTCCAAGTCACAAACTCAGAAATTACATGGCGGTAAGAGGTTTGATTGAAAGTTTTGATAATCCTATCGGAGTTTTTCAAGGACATTATCATGCAGCAAAAATTACTCAGCATGACAATGTTTTGTATGTAAATTCTCCGGCGTTGGTTTCCTATCCGAATGCGTTCAGGATTGTTAACGTTACAACAAGCAAAGATAAGGTTGTTTTTGATTTTGATTGGAAGGAAACCCGAGAGGTTGATATCCAGAGAACTGCGAAAATGCTTGTGTTTGGAAGTATTATTTATACAGGCGAAAAGAAAGACCAAACCGGTTCTTATGAGATAAAGAAATAGACAGAGGTTAAGATGAGCGAATTTAGCGTAAAATTTAGAGGAGTTAGAGGAAGTTTCCCTGTTGCAAAGAGGGAATTTTACAACTACGGCGGTAATACTTCTTGTGTTGAAGTCAATGTCGGCGGGCATTTGATAATCCTTGATGCGGGAACGGGTATTGTTAGTGTCGGTGATGATTTAATGGAAAAATCTATTTCCTCCTCTCTAAACACTGAAGAGCGTGAACCTGTCAAGGCTATGATTTTGTTATCTCATATTCATCATGACCATATTTTGGGGCTTACTTTTTTTAAACCGCTCCATCTAAAATCAACAAAGGTTATGGTTTTTGGACCTGAGCAGGTTAATTCTTCACTTGAAAATTGTCTTTCTGAACTCATATTCGGCAAGACTTTTCCTGTTGATTTGGAGGAAATTTCTTGTAAGTTAAAGATTTCGGGTATTTGTGATGGGCAGGCAATCTTGCTCAAGAAGGATGAAAAACCGCAATTGCTTAAACTGGAAGATGTTCAGCAATGTGAAGATGATGTTTTGGTTACTTTTTACAAGTCGTACGTTCACCCGCAGGACGGCGTGATGATTTACAAGATTACTTATAAAAATAAATCGCTGGTTTATGCGACGGATAAAGAGTGTTATTTTGGCGGTGACAGAAAGTTTATTCAGTTTGCTAAAAATTGTGATTTGTTAATTCACGATACGCAATACACGACAGAAGATTACTTAAATCCGTGTTCGCCAAAACAGGGTTACGGACATTCGACTTTTGACATGGCTATAGAGGTTATGAAACAGGCAAGGGCTAAGAAGTTGGCGTTTTTCCATTTTGACCCGTCTTACGACGATACAAAAATGGGCAGAATTAAGGAATACTACACGGCTTCCGAGAAAAATGTTTATCTGCCTTATGAAGGTATGGAAGTTTCTATTTTATAGTTTTGCAATTTTATAGAAAATAGTTATAATACAGATAGTATGAAGAAGTTAGCAGGAATAGTTTTGATGTTGTATTTGTCCGTGCAGACAGTA
The DNA here is from genome assembly GCA_945833895.1 of uncultured bacterium. Lineage (GTDB taxonomy): Bacteria > Cyanobacteriota > Vampirovibrionia > Gastranaerophilales > Gastranaerophilaceae > Zag111. Next base: position 5,933 of record CAMAGQ010000042.1, on the reverse strand, counting down.
ATGGCTGCGGGAACTGTTGCAACTTATGTTATCGACCCTGAAAAAAATGCGTTTCAGCACAACAATTTCGGGGTTATGTACGTTGAAGAGAAAAATTACTATGCTGCTATTCAAGAGTTCAAAATGGCGATTAGTTTAAACCCGAAAACTCAGGCGACAGCGACTTATTTTAATAACCTCGGCAAGGTTTATATGATTATCGGCTATCCTGATTTGGCACGGGATTGTTTTGAAAACGCTCTTGTTCAGTATCCGCTGAATTTTGAATACTATAAAAATCTGGTGAATTGCTATGAAAAATCGGGCATAGTTGCCTCAAAACTTCAAGAATACAAGGTAAAGAAGAAAAAATCGACGCTTGATAACATAACTCTTGCTCTGTTATATGAAAAAAGCGGGGATATTAAAAAGGCGATTTTTATACTGGATGAGTTTGCGACTTCAGAACCTGCTTTGTTGATTACTCCTCCCGTTAAAAGGTATATTCAGGAATTGGTGAATATTCTTGAATCTTCTTTGTAAAATTTGAACAAATAGAAGGGGCACGCAATTCTGATATCAGAGTTGCGTGCCATATAGTTTAGATGTAAATTTTTATTTATTTACCGTATTTTTCAAGGAAGTTTGAATTATTTTTCCAAGCCATATTTACAGTTGAGGCAGGGGAAACTACATCCAAATTACCTTGCATTGACGGAGTTGCTGATTCTCCATTTTGCTGAGCGTTTGTTTTATCTCCGCCGGCTTTGGTATTTTTACCCAGATATTTTTCAACTGAGCCAGCAAGAGGTGTTGCAATGAACGGTACAAGCATTCTCTTACCGACAATAGTTGCCGCTACGAGTGAAACTAAGCCGCCGAACGCATCACGTACTTTATTTCTGATTGATGTAAAGTCTTTGGTGTATTTGATATCGGTAACGTCGCTATATTCAGGTCTAGCCTTAGTATGAGCACGATAGAACTTCTTGAGCGGACGATCAAATATTCTACCAAAGATTTTGTCAAACATCTTAGTTTGAGTAACTTTGTTTGATACTGTTTTGAACATCAAAATCTGAAGTGCAATCATCAGCATACCGTTTGTAAGGTCTAATGCTGCAACAAATGGTCGTTTATCTTCAGGAATGTCTTTGTTGTTCATACTTTGAGTTACGTATAAGTAACATCCCAAACCGTCTTTTGCTACGATTGATGCAACGCCTAAGCCGTCAATAAATTTTCTGTCATTGTTTAGAACTTTTTGACCGGCATGCTGAGGCAGTTTTCTGTTACTAAACCATCTGATAGCATTGTGTATTGGCTTTGTTATCGGGTTAATTGTACTCATTATGCCACCTCATCTTTCTTCGGTTGATTATTTTTCTGTGACAAATTCGGGAATGTCCTATCCATAAACCAAGGATAAATCTTATTCAATAACCAGCAGGTTAATGGAAGAATTGCGAGCGATACCCCTAATCCTGTCCAGCGTTTTAATCCGTCAATATAAGAAGTTGCGTGTTTTTCAGCTCGTTTTGCAATACATTTGGCAACACTTTTTGCTTTTTCTGAAAGTCTTGCTGCCGAACTGTCAATCCATTCGATTGTGGTTTTTATATCTTCCTTACCGCTTCCGGAGATTTTTACCTGTTGGCGAACCTTTTTGTTAGAACGTTCGATTTCATCATCGATAATTTTTTGTGCTTCTTTTACCGTGATGCCGTTTGTTTCGAGTCTTGTTTTTATTTCATTAAGTGTTTTGATTGTAGCCTCAATTGCGTTTGTTCTGCGGTCAACAGCACTTTTCACATAATCGTGGATTTTATCGGTTGATTCCATGCCTCTCATTTTTTCGATAAGGTCAAGTTGTTTGATGATTTTATTCTGCAAAACTCTTAAAGAATCATCATCTTTTCCGTTATTCCATCTTTTAATTTCTTTAACAATATTTATAAGACCTTCGTTAGCAAGTTCGTCTTCAGGGTGTTCACGTGTTGCCTTTTTCAGTTCTTTAATTATAGTTTTACATTCTTTTTCGAATTTTTTATAAGAGTCTTCGGCTGAGAGTTTATTATCGAAACTAAGTTCGCCAAAGTTTAACGTGGTCTGCAATCTTTCCATAATTTCTTTTGATTTTTCAGGATATGTATTGTAGAAAATTCCACGTTTTATTTTCTTCGTAAGTTTATTTTCAATTGCGTTTATTTTTTCTTCTTGCTCTTCTTTTATGATTGTATCAATAGTTTCTTTGAATAATTCTTGGAATTTTTCTTTTGGCATTTCCAGAGTGGAAGTTGTTTTCCCATCTGTTGTATTGAAAATAATTCTATCGTTTTCAATCATTTCGATAAGAGGTTTTTCGTAGTGTTCTTTTTTGTAAGCATCAATTGCATCTTTTAATTCGTTAACATCTTTGTTCTTTTTGAATTTCTTACCCGGGTTTTCTTCCTTGACGAGTTTTTCTACAAAATCATCAGAAGGGAATAGTGTTCTGTTGTACTGTATTGGTAAAAATCCGATATCGGCATCACGTTTAATCATTGCGTTGAACGGAACAACGATTGCGGCTTGAGTTCCGACAGCCAGAACCGCTGAAATCGGCTGACGCATTGCCGTGTAAGTTTTTGTATCCTGATCTTTATCGGATATCGGGTTGTACATAATGAATAGAGGAGCGACTAAACCTGTACCACAGGCGTTAATCAATTGGTTTTGAACTTCGCCCATTCCTTCATGAATTTTTACCATGCCTCTTGTGTACCAAGGCATTTTTTCTAACAGATACTTTTCCAGTGGCTTAACAACAGTTGTTGTCGGATTGCCCGAAAAACTAACGCTGTCTTGCCCTGTCTGAAGATAGGTTCTGTTTCCGGAGGAATATCCCCTTTTAATTTTAGGGACTGAACCGCTTTCAATTTTGCTTCTAATCTTTTCAATACTCATATTACTTACACCTACTATGACCTTCTATATACATAAACGCTCAAAAAGAAATAAAATTGCTATTTTTTTTAATTTATATTAAGAAACATTAACTGTCAAAATCCTTTTTTGCATCTTCCTTAGAATAGAACAGCAATAGCCTTTACGACTATTGCTGTCAAATCTGTTATTTATTTTTGTCCAGAATTTTTCTAATTCTTACAAAACGTTCGATTTCTTTTCCTAAATCTTCAATATTTGAAATGTTTGAGTTTGGAATAACAACTTTATTATCGTATTTTGAGTCGATAATCATAACGGTAGGGAAACCGCCGATTTTTGAATCTTGTACGAGTTTTTCGTATTTTTTATCTTCAACGTTAACCTTTGCAAACTCAATATCTTCGCCGTATTTTTCAGCAGCCTGTTCAAATATTGGCATAAATCTTATGCAATAACGGCACCAGTCAGCGTAGAAAAGAACAAATACAGGTTTTGATTTATGGATTACAGAGTTGTAATCTTTACCTACAGCGTAATCTGATGGTTTTTTACCTTCTGCTGCAATTCTTTGTTGTTGTAATGCAAGATTTTGTTCTTTCAACGCTTTAACGTGTTTATATTCAAAAAATCCTGCAACTCCAAGTCCGATAACAAGAACAACCAAAGATACGATTGCTATTATTTTCTTTTTACTCATTTAATCCTCTCCTTTATATTATCCCCTGAGTCTTACTCTAATTATAATACGAACAAAGACTTCTGCGGGTTCTTTACAAAAGTTTACCTTAATATTTCTTAATCATGTGTAACGCTTTTTATATATTTGGGTATATACAAAGTATATATCGTGTTATTTATCCCATCCGCAGTAAAACTGCCAATATTTCTGATGCAAAAATAAGGAGTTTAATTATGAAAAGAGAGTCACTAATCGAAATGAAAATTGAAGCAAAATCTGAGAGAACCGAAGGAACTTCGGATAATACTCTCCGCACATATTTGCGTGAGATTTCCGCATATCCTCAACTGACACAAGAGCAAGAAGTTGAACTGGCAAAACGTATTGAAAACGGTGATTTGGAAGCAAAACAAAAACTTATCCAAGCGAATTTGAAACTTGTTGTAACTATTGCCAGAAAATCTATTCACATGTCATCTCTTCCAATTATTGATTTAATCCAAGAGGGTAATGTAGGTTTGATGGTTGCCGCAGAAAAATACAACTACAAACTCGGGTATCGTTTTGCAACTTACGCCGCCTGGTGGGTTAAACAGGCTATGTTTAAGGCGATTTCAGAACAATCTCACTGCATGAAAATTCCTGTATATATCCAAGAAACTCTTTCAAAGTTTTCAAAAGTCAAAACATTGATGGAACAAGAGGTTAACGATGTTGTGAAAAACGAAGATGTCGCAAAAAAAATCAATATTGCTCCTGATAAAATCGAAATGTTTTTATCAGCATACACAAAAACTATTTCTATTGAAAACGGCTTAGAACGAGGGGACGGAAAAGAGTTGAACGTCGCTGATATTCTTGCCGATAATAACTCTTTGGTTTCTGTTAACATGGAATATCAATCACTTAAAAACGACTTAAATAATGTTATTTCTACCCTGAAAGAACGCGAACAGGAAGTTGTAAAAATGCGTTATGGGCTTGACGATAGCGAAAAACATACGCTTGAAGAAATCGGCAATCTCTACGGTGTCACAAAAGAATGTATAAGACAAACCGAATTAAGAGCGTTGAAAAAATTGAAAATGACAGGCGAAGATTTATTATCCTGTTATATCTATTAAAAATTTTTCCATAATTTCTCGTGTTTATTTGTTTCTTGCCGTAATAATATTATTACGGCTTTATTGTTTTCTTTGAGGCAATTTTAGTATAATATTTTAAGTATGAAAAATTTATTACGTCAACAAGCAAAAGAAAAACGGAAAAGTTTGGATATTGCGGGAATATCTGAACGCTTAACTGAATTAATCAGGCAAAACGAACTGTATAAAACCTCTCAAAATGTACTTTTATACTATCCGATGAAGTATGAGATGAATTTTCTCGGGCTGTTGAGTGATGATAAAAATTTTTATTTTCCCAGAGTAAACGGGGATGATATGTGCGTTTGCCCTTATAAACAAGGCGAAAAACTTGAAAAATCTTCTTTCGGAGTTTACGAACCTTGTTCAACTCCGTGTGAACCTTCGTTGATTGATGTTGCGATTGTTCCTGCTCTTATGGTTGATAAATCTGGATATCGGCTTGGTTACGGCGGTGGGTTTTATGATAGGTTTTTGGCATCTAATCCTCATATAAAAACGATTTGTGCCTTGCCGGAATGTCTTGTAACTGATGAACTTCCAAAACAGGATTTTGATATTCCCGTTGATGTAATTATAAAATCTCTATAACGGCGAAAGCCCCGCGTTTGCGGGACTTTCTAAAGGATTAGTTAAATTATAAGGGGTTAAGTTTTAAGCTTGGAATGTATATTTAGGAGCCATATCTTTTATTGCTTGATCTCTGCCTTCTTTAGCTGCTTTCAATTCAGCTTCGACAGATTTTCCTTGTGCTTCCAGTCGTTCTTTTTCTTGAGCAATCTTGTCTTCTTCAACTTTCAAGTTTCTTGTTTCAATTTGCATTGCTCTGTCACGACCTTGTTGATAAAGTTGCAACATTATCCAATTTTGCATCTTAGCGTTGTTCTCAGGACTTTGAGTTCCGCCCATTTGGGATTGATACCACTGGATTGCCTGCGGTGCGTTCTGCTGCATATACAATAATGAATTGTTATGTGCCCACGCTAAGTAATTCATTGTTCTACCCATATTAACGCCCGGTGAACTTAGTAAATCCCCGATTTGGATACCACCGTTGGCAATTAATGCTGAGTATTGCTGTAAACTTTGTAATTTTTTCGTCAATTTCATCAGACGATAATCGATGTTGCTCTTCTGGTACATCAATGCGTGCACCCGAGCGGTAAATGTGAAGATACCCATTTTAACCCTACCTTTTAAAT
>CAMAGQ010000041.1 GCA_945833895.1 uncultured bacterium | reverse complement strand
CCCCCACACCGTTACAGGAAATCGGCTAGAACCACGTTACTTACAAGCACACCTTGCAAAGTTAATTTATACCCGTCTGTCGTTTTTGCAAGTAGTTTTAACCCCAAATATGTTTCCAAAACTTTTTTATAATCAGCCTCAAAATCTATCCCGAACTTTTTATTGACCTGCGAAACATCTATCCCTGACATTCGGCGAAACCCGAGAAATATCTCTTCCTCAAGTTTTTCCTGCGGAGTTAAAACGTGAGAAGATTTTTTTTCGCAAGGATTTTTGATGTAATCATCTAAATTCGTAGAATTTTCGTACCTCTCACCGTTTTTATACCCGTGGGCAGCAGCCCCAAACCCGTAATATTCCTCATTATTCCAGTAATTCAGGTTGTGCCGTGAGTGCATTCCCTTTTTTGAGAAATTACTCACCTCATACTGTTCAAACCCCAAATTCTGCAAGACTTCTGCCGCTTTCAAATACATATCCGCCTGAGTGTCATCATCAGGAAGATTTTGCGGAGGATTTTTATAAAAATAGCTGCCCTCTTCAAGTTTCAACCCGTAAAGCGAAATGTGCGGAACACCCAACCCCACAGCACGCTCCAGGTCGCTGGCAAAAGACTCAATCGTCTGATTTGGCAAGCCATATATGAAATCAAGGCTTAAATTCTCAAACCCCGCCGATTTTGCTTGCTCGACAACTTTTATAACTCTGGCGGAATCATGCCGTCTGTTTATAGTTTTCAGAATTTCATCATCAAAAGTCTGACAGCCGAAACTCAAACGGTTCACCCCGATATCAAACAAGCCTTTCAGATAATCATAATCGACATCTTCCGGGTTAAGTTCCATAGTTATCTCAGGGTTTTTGCAAAAAGAAAACCTTGAAACAATCTCTTCAACTTCCGAAACCGTGAGCAGAGAAGGTGTTCCGCCTCCAAGATACAGAGTATTCTGCGGTTCATTTTCATAGTAATAAGAAATTTCATTATGTAAACTTTTCAAAGATTCTTGTTTTTTTTCAACAGAACAAAACGACACAAATGAACAATAATGGCATTTTGACTTGCAAAACGGAATGTGAACATAAGTGCTTTTAACCATGCCGGACACCGATTTTAACCAAGTATTCTTGCGTAAATTTTATCAACATTTTGCAAGAAAGAGTTCTTATCAAAAATCTTTTCTATTTCATCTTCCGTCAAATACTTAGCGACTTCGGCATCTTTTTTAAGATTAGCCTTGAAATCGCCGTCATTTTGGAAGGCATCAAGTGCATTACGCTGAACAATGACATAAGCATCTTCTCGTGTTAAACCTTTTGAAACAAGGGTTAGAAGGGCTTTTTGAGAAAAAACTATTCCACCGAATTTGTCCGTATTTTTAAGCATATTTTTTTCATGAACAACGATATTTTCCATAACAGAGTTAAATCTGCTTAACATAAAATCAACCAAAATCAGGCTATCAGGGAAAATGATACGTTCCGCCGAACTGTGCGAAATATCACGTTCATGCCAGAGCGGAATATTTTCAAGAGCGACAATCGAATTTGCCCTGACAACTCTTGCAAGTCCGCACAAATTTTCGGACAAAACAGGATTTTTCTTGTGAGGCATAGCAGAAGAGCCTTTCTGACCTTTGCCGAAGCCTTCTTCAAGTTCCAGCACCTCTGTTTTTTGCAAATGTCTTATCTCAATCGCAAATTGCTCAATCACACTCGCAATCAAGGCAAGCGACTGCATGAAATATGCGTGATAATCACGAGCAATAACTTGTGTTGAAATTCTTGCAGGTTTCAAATTCAAATTATAGCAGGTAATTTCTTCAACATCGGTTGAAATATTACTGTAAGTTCCGACAGGGCCTGAAATTTGCCCAACGCGGATTTGTTCAAGTGCGTGCGTAAAATTTTCTTTTTGTCTTTCAAGAATATCAATCCAGTTGCAGATTTTAACCCCAAAAGTCATGACTTCTGCGTGAATTCCGTGAGAACGTCCGATACAAACGGTTTGACGGTGTTTATTTGCAAGAACTTTCAACGTTTTGATAACATCTTCCAAATCTTTTTCAATAATTTTCCCGCTGTCTTGAATTTGCAGAGCAAACGCAGTGTCTATAACGTCAGAACTTGTCAAACCCACGTGAACATAACGTCCTAAATCGCCAAGACTTTCATTTACACAGGTCAAAAACGCTATGACATCATGCCGAACTTCACGCTCAATCTCGTCAATACGTTCGACCGAAAAACTTGCTTTTTGTCTTATTTCATCGGCAATTTCCTGCGAAATAGTTCCGAGTTTTGCATAAGCATCACATACGGCAAGTTCAACTTTTAAATAATAGTCAAATTTGGTGTTTAAATCCCAAATTTTTGAAATTTCTTCTCTTGAATATCTTCCAATCATAATTCTATCTTAACACGAAATTACAAATTTTTGACAAAATCAGGCACTCTGTTTTTTGCCATTTGCATTTGCATATACTGTTCCTGAAGTTTTGCTTTTTCTTCTGCCGTAGCACTTTTAGCCTTTTCATTCATCTGGGTATAAATTTCTTTTTCGGTGTCGTTGCCTTTAATATAAACATCCATGTCTTTTCCTTTTTGGTAGGCATTAACTTTTCCGTTGTAATGAATGTTAGGTGCTTTAAAAAGGGTGTATAACAAAGCGAAACCGCCGACAAACATTGCTAACAGACCGCCAAAAGCCCCAATCCCCAGAAACATTTTTTTAGTTTTTGAGACATTTTTATGCTGCTTATCGACAATTTTCCCTGCAAGTTCACCTAAATCTTCGACAACGAAATCACCGTCCATCAACTCAAACAGCAATTTTGCCCCAAGTCCCAGACCGCCGATAAAAGTAGCAAGTGCAAGTTTTGATTTTTCACCGCCCTGAGTTATCGGGTTTGTATTATCGGGCTTTTTATCCTCAGAAGTTTTTGGCTTCGCCGCAAACGAATATACACTATGATTTGAAACAGGAGTAATTCTCATTAAATTACACCCCTTTAATCATCATTCCGTTTCCGTTATTTGCCATTTGTACAGTTGTGTAATGATTAATTTTTTGGTCTAAATCAACATCTTCGTTTTTAACTTCTTTGTTAACTTCGTCCATAATATTAGACTTAAGTTCTCTGTCGCGAGAGAAAACGTCCATTTCTTTTTCTCTTGTGAACGCTCTTACTTTTGTATCATAAAGTTTTGCAGGAAGAGTTAACGCCATCAAAGCCAAACCGACAACAGCACCGATACCGCCGAGTTTCAAAGCACGACGAGGAGCGTCACTTTTTATGAAGCAACTTCCGAAACCTGCTGCAGTAACACCGGCAAGAACACTTCCGCCGATTGAACCCCATACGGCAAGTTTGCTTTCTGTCTTTCTATTAATCGGATTTTCATAACCTGAATTATCTTTTTCATTAGCCGTAAAACGCGGTTTTGGACAACATGTGTTAACTGCTGAAATTCTCATAATTTCTATACTCCTTTTTATCTACTACACGCATTCATTATAACGCAGAAAACATTATTAATTTGCTACGTAAAGTCAAAATTTATTACACAAAGCCAGAAATTGTTACATTTCTTCATTATATACGATATTTGGCAAATTTGAATTTTTGTGGTATTCTAAACTAAAATGGAATACTAATAGTTTTAAAAAGGGGAAAAATATGATTTCAGTAAACGATTTTAAAACAGGTTTAACAGTAGAACTAGACAACGGTTTATGGACAGTTGTTGAATTCTTGCACGTAAAACCGGGCAAAGGCGCAGCATTTGTAAGATCAAAATTGAAAAACGTTATCACAGGTCAAGTTGTTGAAAAAACATTCAGAGCCGGTGAAAAAGTTGCTAAAGCGACTTTGGACAGACGTGAAATGCAATACTTGTATAAAGAAGGTTCTGCTTACGTGATGATGGATAACGAAACTTACGACCAAATGCACGTTGAAGAAGCCCAAATCGGTTCAGGTGTTAAATATTTAAAAGAAAACATGAATGTCATGATTTTAACTCACGAAGGCAGAATTATCGGTGTTGATATTCCTGCTCACGTTGAATTGGAAGTTGTAGACACTCCTCCTGCAGAAAAAGGAAACACTGCTCAAGGCGGTACAAAACCTGCTACACTTGAAACAGGTGCAGTTGTTAACGTTCCGTTCTTCGTTGCTAACGGCGATGTTATCAGAGTTGATACCAGAACCAATGAATACCTTGACAGATGCTAGTTTTTTAACAAGCACCTAAGTATTTTTGATAATAAAAAGGATAGTAATATGAAATTTGAAACAGATTATATTGAAAAATTAGCTAAAGTTTTAGCAGATACAGGTTTAACAGAAATTTCTCTGGAGGACGGGGAACAGGCAATCACATTGAGAAAAGATGTTGTAGTAACATCAGCACCTCAAGTTATGGCAGCACCTGTTCAAGCGGCAGCACCTGCTCCTGCACCTACTGCAACTCCGGCGGCAGATTCCGCTCCAAAGGCTTCAAAAGGTACTCCTATCACATCACCGATGGTTGGTACTTTCTACAAATCACCGTCACCTGATGCTGAACCGTTCGTTTCTGTAGGTTCAACAATCAAAGAAGGCGATGTTGTTTGTATCGTTGAAGCAATGAAAATGATGAACGAAATCGAATCAGAAGTTTCCGGTACAGTAACGGAAATTTGTGTTGAAGACGGTCAACCTGTTGAATTTGGACAGGTTCTGTTATACGTAGAGTAAGTAAATTAAATCAAAGAAGTGAATAGTTCCTCTGTTCACTTCTTTTTCAGATAAGGGATATTTAATGTTTAGAAAAGTTTTAATCGCCAATAGAGGCGAAATTGCAGTAAGAATTATAAGAGCATGTAGAGAATTAGGAATACCGACAGTTGCGATATATTCACAGGCAGATGCAAACTCTTTGCACGTCAGATTAGCAACAGAAGCCTACTGTATCGGCCCTGCAAAAAGTGCTGACAGTTATTTGAGCATTCCTGCAATAATGTCAGCCGCAATGGTTTCAGGTGCGGATGCAATCCACCCGGGTTACGGTTTTATGTCAGAAAGAGCGGATTTTGTTGAGATTTGCGAACAACAAGGAATTAAGTTCATCGGGCCGTCCTCTGAAGCAATGAAAAAAATGGGCGACAAGGCTACCGCACGTAAAACAATGATTGAAAACGACGTGCCTGTAACCCCCGGAACAGGAATTGTTAAAACTGTTGAAGAAGTTCAAGAATTTGCACACAGAGTCGGCTACCCTGTAATTTTGAAAGCTACAGCAGGCGGCGGCGGCAAGGGTATGAGAATTTGCAGAGATGATTCGGAAGTCGAAGTTAACATGAATTTATGTCAGACAGAAGCCAAGAATTTCTTTGGAAACCCTGACGTTTACGCAGAAAAATATCTTGAAAACCCTCGCCATATTGAGGTTCAAATCTTAGGCGACAGTTTTGGCAACGTAGTTCACCTTGGCGAAAGAGATTGCTCAATCCAAAGACGTCACCAAAAATTGTTGGAAGAAGCACCTTCTCCTGCAATTGATGCCGAAACAAGAAAAGAAATGGGGGCTGCAGCAGTTCGTGCAGCAAAAGCAATCAACTACGAAGGTGCAGGAACTTGCGAATTTTTACTTGACCACGACGGGAAATGGTACTTTATGGAAATGAACACAAGAATTCAAGTTGAACACTGCGTTTCAGAAATGATTTCAAGTGTTGATTTGGTAAGAGAGCAAATCCTTGTGGCATCAGGCGAAAAATTATCTTATACTCAAGATGATATTCACCTCAGAGGTCACGCAATCGAATGCAGAATTAACGCGGAAAATCCGATGAAAAACTTCATGCCTAACCCCGGTAAAATCACAGGCTACTTAGCACCAGGAGGTTTTGGAGTAAGAGTGGATTCTCACGTATATCAAGATTACGAAATCCCGCCGTATTACGATTCAATGATAGGTAAATTAATCTGCTGGGGCAGAGATAGAAACGAAGCCCGCCGCAGAATGTACAGAGCCTTGAAAGAATACGTCGTTACGGGTATCGAAACGACAATCCCGTTCCACCAGGCAATCATTGAGGATGAAGTCTTTATGAGCGGTAAATTCAACACAGGATTTATTGAAGATTTCTACAAACGCAAAGGCTTGAAAGACGAAAACTAATTAAAAGATAAATAAAAAATGGAGTGCCCTAAACAAGCACTCTATTTTTTTTACAAAAATACCCCAAATATTAACGTAAGCAACATTACCCCCGCAAAAATAAGTTTAATTTCGTTTTTATAATACAATATTTATATGGACATTACGAAAAAAAGCAATATAACACTTGAATTTGATAAAGTTAAAGAAGAACTGTCAAAGTTTGCGAAGTTCAAACAGAGCAGACAGTTGTGTTTGAACGCAGAACCGCTGACCGAAATTGCCAGAATACAAAAACAACTTCAACTGACACAGGAAGCCAAGAAAATCCTTGACCATGCAAAAGACACTCCGACCGAATACATTGCGGATATCAGAAAAATTAAAGCAAATTCTGCCGTTTCATATCTTTCGGAAGAAGAATTGAACGACATTGCAAAAACTATGAAATCCTCAAGAATTTTGAAAAAATTCATCGCAGAAAACACGGATGAAAACAGTCTTTTGCAAGAATTATCACTGCCGTTGGTTGCGGATAAAAGCACAGAAGATGAAATTTTTGAAACTTTTGACGAGAATTTAAACATAAAACAAAACGCAACACCTGAATTAAAGGGGCTTTATTCCTCGCTGAAAGACACCGAGCAAAACATCAGAGATACAATCACATCACTGTTAAACAACCCGAGTTTTTCAAAATATCTTCAAAGCAACATCTACACCCAAAGAGATGAGCGGGTGGTTTTTCAGGTAATCGCATCAAACAAAACAAAAGTTCCGGGGATTATTCACGATGTGTCGGCTTCTGCCAAGACTTTCTACATCGAGCCTGCACAGTTAGTCCCGCTAAATAACAAGGTCAGAGAAACAAAATCTAAAATCCACGCAGAATGTATAAGAATTTTGGTGAGATTGACCTCTTTGGTAAAAGACCACATGGCTGAACTTGAAAAATGCGAAAAAATTATGTCAGAAATTGACTACCATTTTGCCAAAGCACGCTATGCAGTGAAAATTCAAGCAGTTGAGCCTGAATTAACCACAGAAAAATATGTTTATTTTGAAAACATGAAACACCCGCTTCTTTTGCTGGTAAACGAAGATGTTGTAGCGAACGATTTTGAAATAGGAAAAGACTACAAATCGATAATAATTACAGGCTCAAACACAGGTGGTAAAACGGTTACGCTAAAAACAATCGGATTATTTATATTAATGGCAAAATCGGGGATGTTTCTTCCGTGTACCCACGCAAAACTTTATCCGTTCAAAAACGTTTACGCTGATATCGGCGATTCCCAGAGTATTTTGCAGAGTTTGTCAACATTTTCTTCCCACATGACAAACATCATAGAAATTTTGAAACACAGTGACGAAGAAAGTTTCGTGGTGCTTGACGAAATTTGTGCGGGAACAGATCCAGTTGAAGGTGCAGTTCTTGCCCAAGGAATTTTGGAAAAACTTGCCGCAAAGAACGTAACCTGCGTAATCACAACGCACTACGGCGAATTAAAAGCATTAGAATACACAAATAATTTTTTCAAAAATGCGTCCGTTGAGTTTAACACGGAAACCCTCAAACCGACTTACAAACTTCTAATCGGGATTCCGGGGCTGAGCAACGCTATTTCAATCGCTTCAAACCTCGGACTGGACAAGGATATTATAGATAAGTCGAAAAAGATTTTGATTACGCAAAAAGACCCGACGGTTGCCGTTGTCGAAAAACTGCAAAAAACTCACATGGAACTTTCTAAAAACCTTGAACAAGCTCAGGAAATCAAAGAAAATTCACTTGAATTGCAAAAAGAGTACGAAGAAAATCTTAATCAGGTTAAAAAAGACAAAAAGAAAACGATAAAAAATATTAAGACAAAATTTGACAACGAAATTCTTGAAGCAAAAGGGGAAATCAAGAAAATTCTTGAAGAACTTCGCAAAGAAAAATCAGAAAAAATTGCAAGAAGAGCATATTCAAGACTTGCGAAACTTGAAGAAAACTTCAGAGGAGAAGTCGACAAAGTCACCGACAAAACCAAATATATTGAAATTGATTGGGATAAAGTTCAAATCGGCGACACTCTTATGCTGAAAAATTTACACCAAAAAGTCACGGTTATAACCCTGCCTGATAGAAATAAAAGAGTTACGGTCGATTTCGGCTCAATGAAAATGACGGTTAAAAAGAACGAACTTGCGGTTCTTGATGAAAAATACCAAGAACCTGCAAAAATAAAAATTCCGGGAACAAGTTTTAACACCTTTGAATTAAAACGCCGTGAAATGTCGCAAACTCTTGACCTGAGAGGTTATCGGGTAGAAGAAGCACTTGATGAAGTCGAAAGTTATCTGGACAAAGCAAGCCTTGTCAACTTAACACCTGTGTATATAATCCACGGTCACGGAACAGGAGCGTTAAAGCAGGCGGTCAGAGATTTTCTCAAGACATCGCCTTATGTCGCTAAGTTTAGACCCGGAGAAGATTCAGAAGGCGGCGACGGAGTATGTGTAGTTGATATCAATTAAAATTATGTTATGATGTAATTACGAAACAAAAAGAAAGGGTAAATAATATGGAACTAAGAGAGCTACGCAACCAAAATGAACTTGTTGATTTGTTCTGTACACTGGCAGAAATTCCTTCTCCGTCACTGAATGAGGGAAAAGTTATAGAATGGATTTGCAAATACTGTACAGGTAATAATATTGAATGCGAAAAGGATGATTACGAAAATTTATACATAAGAATTCCCGCAACAGATTCAACAAAAGAACCGATTTTGTTATCAGCACACCTTGATGTTATCGGAGATGATTCACCTGTTGAAGCATACTTAGACGGAGATTTGATAAAGGCAAAAGGCAGAACCTTAGGGGCTGACGACAAAGCAGGTGTTGCAAACGCTCTTTACTTTACTAAACTGCTCAAAGACAGAACCGACTTGAAACACGGCGGACTGGAAATCCATTTTACCCGTGATGAAGAAAACAGCATGACAGGAATTAAAAACACCGATTTTAATAAGATTAATTCTAAATATGTCCTTGTGCTTGATAGCGATGCTCTTGGTCAATGCCTTATCTCCGGTGCAAGTTACGTAATGGTTGACTTGAAAATTTCCGCACCAAAAGGCGGACACTCAGGCAACGATATCGGCGACAATACAAGAGAAAATGCCACAAAACTTATTGCTGATTTGGTTTCAGACCTTCCGCAAGGGGTATATTTCAGCGAGGACGGCAAAGTCGTAACATCTTGCAATATCGGCGGAATTTCTTCAGGTGATTTGAACGTTACAAACGTTATAAATACTGATGCTCACGCAACTTATTCAATCAGAAGTTCAAGAAAAGACAAAGAAAACGAACTTATCGACACAATGAAAACTATCGTCGATGCTTTCAACGAACAGTATGAAGGAATTGCAACAGCGACAATAACTTTCACCGAAAAAATGCCGATGTTTGAAAAAAATGAAGATAATACAATTCCTGAACTTTTTGAAAAAATTGCAAAAGAAATCGGAGTAGAACCTGAAATTTCGTCTTTCCACGCAGGTGCAGAAACTCATATTTATGCAAACAAAACCAATGCAAAAGGCGAAAAGTTCTCACCTTACCTGTTAGGGCTTGCAACAGTTTGCAATATGCACTCCGCAAGAGAGTACGTCGACTACAAAACAATGCTGAAAGGTCAAGAGTTGCTCCAAGCATTCTTTGAGGCATTTAACAAATAATGCGGATTGTAAAATTAAATCTTGCAAGAAATTGCATAAAATATTTAATCAGAACATACGGGATAAATGAAATATTTGTCCCGTATTATACTTGCCAAACAGTCTGGAATGCCATACGGGAAGCGGGCTGCAAGGTTTTGTTCTACCATATCGACAAGAATTTCTTACCCCAAAACGAATTTCCCAAAGATGCCTATATAATATACACAAATTACTTTGGATTATGCTCAAAAAATTGCCGGAAACTTTCCGATAAATACAAAAATCTTATCGTCGATAACACCCACGCTTTTTACGAAAACCAATCAGGACTGGCATCTTTTTGTTCACTACGGAAATTTTTTGACGTTCCCTCAGGGGCGTTTTTATACACCGAAAAAATCTCCGAAGAAAATTTTGCACAGGATAATTTGGATTTATCACCCGTAAAATTTCACAAAAATTACACAAAATTTGTACAAAATGAATTAGCCCTAAACCGTGAAAAATCAATAAAAACCATCTCTAAAAATTGCGAAAATTTATTCAAAAAAACGAATTTTGAAAAGGATAAAAGCACCAGAATTTATCTGTTTAAAGAGTACGAAAAAATCTTCAAAAAGGATAATTATATCAAACTCACCCTGAATGACGGAGAAATTCCATACTGTTACCCGTTCTGCCCCGATAAAGATTTTTATAAAGAAAATATTCTGAAAAATAATATTATTTTGCTAAAATTATGGAAAAATTATCCCCAAAAATTTTCCGAATCCAAACTCAATAACACAGTAGCACTGCCGCTTACAGATGTTGATTATGCTGAAAAAATAATGAAAATTTTCCGATAATTATTCAAAAACAATTTTATTTGCTTTTTCAATAATTTTCCTAAATTCGCGTAAATCTTTAATCATTTTTTCTACACTTTCCGAATTAACAATAGATTCAACTTGTTCCAGCCTAGGGCGAATTGCTTCAAGAATTTCATCGTATAATTTTTTGCCCTTGTCGGTAATCACAGCAACTTTTATCAACTTGCCGTCACGCTCTTCCACATGTCTTTCAACCAGCCCTTTTCCCTCAAGCGACATAATAAACCGACCTGTATGTGCCTTACCTTTTAACACAAGACGGGCTAAATCCGCCTGCGACAAGCCGGGACGGGCAACAATTGTATCTAAAACAGAAAATTCATCTATTGAAACAACCTTTGTATAAGACCCTAAAAAACGTTTTGCGCTTTCGTGGCAAATCCTTGCGGTCAATTCGATTTCATACGGAAAACTATCAATATAATATCTTTTTTTCATATTATCTCCTAAACTTTAATCCAAGTAACCCATGTATCTATCCTTGCATAGATTTATCTACTTGTCAAGGCGAAATGGGGCAATAGTGGGAACTTTACCGATATCCCAATACATTTACCCCTGCTCTGAATGATGGTATTGTGGAGATATTACCGATATCCCAATACATTTACCCCTGCTCTGAATGACGAAAGCCTTATAAATAATCGCCACGCAGAAAGCAGATTGGTTTAAACCCAACAAATTATTCTACCCCACAACATATTTTTGCAAAATCAACTTCTTCAAAGCCTTTGCATGTACCGCATCAGGAGTTATTTGCAAAAGTTTTTCCAAGTATTCCAAACTTTTATGGTATTCACCCAATTTCTTATACGCCGCCGCCATCGCAAACAAGGCATCCACAAACTTATCATCCAGTTCAAGAGCCTTTTCTAAGTCAGCAACAGCCTTCTTAATCTCAGACATCGGCGAATTTGACTCGGACAAAATTATCTTTGCCCTATTATAATACGCATCAGTCATATTAGGGTTAAGTTGTATCGATTTTGTGTAATCAAGCATCGCTTCGTCGTAATTTTCCAGTGCGTGGTATGCCACAGCCCGATAAAAATACGGGATTTCCCAATCATTTTTTAACTCTATTGATTTATTTATTTTCTCAACAGCATCCTCAAATTTACCATTTCTGATATCAAAAATCCCATCATCTAAATACACTTTATAATCTGCCATTTTTAATCCTTCTTAATTATTCCTGATAAATTGAATTATAATATAAAATTAAAAACTTGTGGACAATATTTTAAAGAAAATCTATAATGAAAAGCAGAGGGATGTTTTATGAAAAAGA
>CAMAGQ010000040.1 GCA_945833895.1 uncultured bacterium | reverse complement strand
AGGCGGTTCTACATCATCATCCGTATCGCCACTGCCGATATCGCCGATATCATCGCCTGAATCATCATCTGTATCACCAATTGACGGTTCGTTGTTCCCAGAATCGTTATCATCGTCGCTATCACTTGTGATTGGAGGTTCTATTTCTCCGTCGTCGTCAGTATCTCCATCACCGATATTACCGATATCATCGTTATCATTATCAGTATCAGTATCGCCAAAATCGATGTCGTCATCTGCCACTACTGCTTTAGCGTTTGAGTCTTCTGAATTAATACCTGCAGGATTATCAATGCTGTTAACCGCATCTTCCGTGACAGTACTGTATGTAACGTTGATTG
Organism: uncultured bacterium; assembly: GCA_945833895.1. GTDB lineage: Bacteria > Cyanobacteriota > Vampirovibrionia > Gastranaerophilales > Gastranaerophilaceae > Zag111. The sequence goes on along the minus strand of CAMAGQ010000040.1, from coordinate 12,036 downwards.
AGCCGTCTTGGGCTGAGATTGCAGAAGTATTGCCGTCAACTGTTAACGTTTCTGTGCTGCCAACGCTATTTTTGCCTAAGTTAGCGTATTTCCCGTCTGCGTAAATGTTATCCCCCATAAATTCAATATTAACAGGTGTTGTTCCTTGAACTTTGCCGTTTTTCAGAATTATAATTGAATCAGAAGAGTCCGCGGTATCATCACCAAGTCCGAGTGCTGTAAAATGGACTTCTTTTGAACCCGTTTCATCAAGCGTTAAGATACTGTCAACAGGGTTTGTAATATCAAGATTGTTTACATACAAAACATCACCCTGAGTTAATACATTAACATTTTGAGTTGCGGAAACGTTGTTAATATAAGTTTTTCCTGCAAATTGAGCATCGACACTTCCGTCTTTTGCTGTGAGATTTTTAACATTTGACGATTTATCTGTGTTTTGAATATAGATGTCGCCTTGGTTTGATATAACTTCAATCCCTGCATCAGTTAAGTTTGGAGCGTAATTAAACTTATCGGTATTCCAACTTTCTGTGTTAAATTTTTGAGACTCAGAAGTTGAACTCAACGTAAACCTTCCGCCGTTATCTTTGCTTCCGACATTTCCCGCAGACATTATGGACAAAGTTCCGCCTGCCGTAACATTCGGTGTTCCTGCCTTGTGGTTTTTGCTGCTGTAAATCCCAGGAGCAGTTTCGCCCGTGAAAGCGTTAGTCTTATCGACAGTGAGATAAACAACATCGCCCGCATTTATTTGATTAATCACTAAATCGTTATCAATACTTGTCAAATTTACGGAGTTTTCAGCGTTGATATTAACATCACCGCCGACTTTGACGTTTATCGATTTTGAAAAATCTCTTGTTGCAACATCAGATGAGTTTGAAGTGTTAACAGGAATTTCGCCGACGTTGCCTGCGTTTTTACCGGTTACTGAGATATTCAAATTGTTGCCCGCGGAAAGTAAAATGTCTGTAGAACCTGCATTGACAAGATTTCCGTCTTTTATGTCGATATTAATATCGCCGTTTCTGGACTCAACCAATCCGCCGATGTTAATATCCCCGCCGTTAGTTGAAAGATTAATATTTGAAGCCTCCGTTGACATTTGGCTTGTGTTAACAAGTGAATAAAAAATATCTTCTGGCTTTGTATAAGTCAGCGTTTCGTCGTTAGGATTTTTGGTTATGAAGGTTTTATCAGTATTAATACCGCTTACGACGTGAGCGTCTTTGGTTATATTTATAGTATTTGAATTAAGGTTGATATCACCGTTTGTGATAAGACTTCCGTCTATTGTGATAACACCCTTTCCGTAAGTTAATGCACCTGTTTCCGGCAGAAATTCTGTATTATCCGCAATAGAATTCTTTAAATCTGAGGAATATTTTTGATATGATGTTGAATCCGGTGTGTAAACAGACAACGAGCCGACATTCAGAACACCGGTTGAGCCGACAACAAAACCTTCAGGTGATATAAAAACCAACCCGCTGTTAGATTTTGACATGTCAGAATTGACGGTGTTAACAAGCCCGTTGATGCTGACTTTTGAGTCCACAAGGTTTACGAATTTTGAAAGATCCGTCATTATGAAATTTGCAACATCACCGTTTGATAATTCAAACTTATCGTATTGCTTAAATCCGAAACCAGAGTTGTTTATTTTGTCAGGCTTAATATTGTAGATGTTATTAGAGCCGCCTGTCTGTATTGAACCAACACCTGAAATTTCAGAAGCTTGAGCATTTACGGTAATAAGTTGTAATATTAATGCTGCCCCAAGTGCGGATAATTTATTAAAATTCATACGCTATCAACTTTCCATTAAGAATATTCCTATATTAATTATACAATATGTGGCATAAAAAGTAAACCCTGACAGCGTTGTTTTGGGGAGGAAACTCATTCAGAGGGTGAAAACTTTTAATGCCCGAAGGATTCCTAACAAGGCTTGTATTGATACACAATGGTAAAAGCAATTAGACCCCACCCCTACCCCTCCCTCAAGGGGAGGGGACTATGGACAAATACCCTCGCCCGTAAAGGGAGAGGGTTGAATTTCTTAATGAACGGTAGTGAATTTAGAAATTCGGGAGAGGGTTTGAGTTGCGAAGACTCCTTGACAAATTTTGCCAGGGAACAAGATGCTGAAACAAGTTAAGAAAGACAATAATTGCTATACCTTTACCCCTGCTCAAAATTATGGAAGTTTTACAAGATGCTTAAGTTCACCCATATATTTACCCCTAATCCCTAGAAGGTGATTTTATGGAAATGTTTTTTGCCTTTGCGGATTTTCAAGCCTTCTTTCACTTCCTCAATTGAGTATGCTGTATCAAGTGCTGAAACGACATTATCATTCACGCTGATTCCGCCCTGTTGGATAAGTCGTTTGGCTTCCCCTTTACTTGCCGCAAATTTACATTTTACAACAATGGCTGTAATATTTATTTTTCCTTCATTAAAATCTGCTGCTTCCAGTTGGGTTGTAGGCATATTTTCGCTGTCACCGCAGCCGCCAAATAGGGCTTTTGCAGAGTCTTTTGCTTTTTGTGCTTCCTGTTCACCGTGAACAAGTGAGGTAAGTTCAAATGCAAGAATTTCTTTCTTTTCGTTTATTCGTGAATCTTCCCAGTGTTCCATTTGCTCAATTTCTTCAAGCGGAATAAACGTAAGCATTTTCAAGCACTTCATAACGTCGGCATCATCAACGTTTCTCCAATATTGATAAAATTCAAACGGAGAAGTCTTGTTAGGGTCAAGCCATACTGCACCTTTTGCGGTTTTACCCATTTTTTTGCCTTCGCTGTTCATTAGCAGTGTAATTGTCATTGAATAAGCATCTTCGCCTGTTTTCTTTCTTATAAGTTCAGAGCCTGCAAGCATGTTACTCCACTGGTCGTCACCGCCAAACTGCATATTACAGCCGTATTTGTTATGGAGATGATAAAAATCATAAGCCTGCATAATCATATAGTTAAATTCAAGAAAACTTAAGCCCTTTTCCATTCTTTGCTTGTAACATTCAGCCCTCAACATATTGTTTACCGAAAAACAAGCCCCGACATCTCTCAAGACATCTATATAATTAAGTCCAAGCAGCCAGTCTGCGTTATTAACCATAATAGCCGCATCGTCACCGAATGTAATGAATTTTTCCATTTGTTTTTTGAAACATTCACTGTTATGTTTAATAGTTTCAGGTGTCATCATAGAACGCATATCAGTTCTTCCTGACGGGTCGCCGACATAAGCAGTTCCGCCGCCAATCAATACGACGGGTTTATTGCCTGCCATCTGTAATCTTTTCATCAGGCAAAGTGCCATAAAATGTCCTACGTGCAAAGAATCCGCAGTCGGGTCAAATCCTATATAAAATCTTGCACCGCCGTTATTTATCAAATCCTTGATTTCTTTTTCGTCTGTTACCTGTGCAATTAGTCCTCGTGCCTGCAATTCTTCAAATATATTCATTATTTTCTCCTTGGTATTTCAAATCTTTCATAATTCTATCATAAAATTTTTGGTTTAAGAATTGATAAACGTGTCCCAAACCTCAAAATACTTATCCTCCAGATTTCTTGTGAAGATTTCGTACTGAGTACAAATTTGTGAATTTAAAATTTTGTCACGTAATGAAAATCTTAAACTTTTGAGTTTTTCTTTATCTTTAGCAAGATTAACCGCGTTAGTAATATAATCTTCTCCGCAATTTGCGTTAAATTCATCTAATCCTGCTGCACTGTTAACCGAAGATGCTCCTCTTGACTGCAACCCTTCACCCGCAAGTGTAATAACAGGAACTCCCATTAATTCGTTTTCAATACAAATTGACATTCCCGAAAACGGGTAAGTATCAAGTGCAATATCCGCCTCATTGTAAGCAAGGAAATGCGGTGTATATGGGGTTGATTTATAAATAATTCTGTTTGAATTAATTCCCAATTCTGTAAATTTTTTCTGCAACCGTTTGATAACATGTTTTGTCATTTTTGTTCTGTAAATCAATAATTTAGAGTCAGGAACAAGTTCCAGTATTTTAGCCCATAAATATAGTATTGCAGGGCTGAATTTTGACGTACAGTTGAAACTTCCAAACGTAATATATCCGTTGGTTTTGTAAGGACAATCCGTAATTTCAGGCAAATTGTCGCTTGGTTTAAATATGTGATATCCGTAGTCAAGGTACAACGGTTTTTCTACGTATAAGTTCGCACAATTTTCAGGAATTGCCGTCTTTGTCGCTAAAATATAATCAACTTCACTCATTCCTAAAGTGTTCAAATATCCTAAGTAAGAAATTATAATCGGAGCAGGCTTATATAAATGAACCATTGATTTTAAATGTGTATAGCCGCTCAGGTCAACCAAAATATCAATCTTATCGTCATAGATTTTCTCAGCCAACTCAGAAATCTGCATATTGGCACATTGTACGACTGTAAAATTCGGAATACTGTTTATTCTTACCGTTGTGGAATCGCTTTTTGTCGAGCCGTTATAAATCGTGATATTAAACCTTGAAGTGTCGTGATTTTCCCAAATAGGAAGAATATAATTCATCATAATATGCGAACGGCAATCAGACGATAAATATCCGATATTCAGTTTGTCTTTCGGGTGTTTTTTGTCAAGATGAGTGAATTTTATTACGTCATTAAAAACAGAAGTTTTCAGTCTGTTAATCTCAAATTCAGCCTCGGTTTTTACTTCCGCCTGAGAGTAATTTGAAGATTTAATCATTGCAAATAACTTGCAGGTCGCGTCGTAATCGTTAACCTGACAGTCAAGCCCTCGGTTATGATATTCAATACTTTTGTTTGTATCAATAAAGTAATAAGCGTGTGCAAGTCTTGAAAAAACTGCAAGTTGACCTTCAGGGAATAATTTCAGGTACTCTTCGTAATATTTTATGTAACCGTCAAAATCGGCGAGTTTATAATACGTATTTGCCAGCCGAATATAAATATCCGCCAAATCATAAGGGTCGTCGGTTTTCATCATTGATAAAGCGGTTCTGTAAAGTTCCTCCGCCTCCTTGTATTGCTCGTTATCGTAACATTTTAACCCACGGTTTTTTAAATCGGAAATTATATTCAAATCAGCCATTCTAATCCTCTTATTTATAACAGTAATTCTACATTAAAAATCGGTTTAATTCAATAAATATGTTTTATTTGCTCTTTGTCCTTGCCTTTTGACAACTTGAATTATGACTTGTTTCCTTCACGGGGGCAAGTAAGACTTGAACATATATGTCATGCTGAATTTATTTCAGAATCTTGTATCTAAATAAATTTGTAAGGGATTCTTCGCACTATGTCAATACTCTTAACTGCATTCCAAAATATTTTGCTCAGAATGACGACACAATTACAAAGATTTAATCCCTCATATATTTACCCCTGCTCCTTTACCCCCTAGCCTTCGATGTTCTTTTTATTATGTATAATTGAGGAGATTAGGGCTGATATGATGAAGAACAGACCAATTAAGCCCGTTACGACTTCAGGAACTTCTTTTACAGTTGAAACAAGCATTATTATCGCTAACGCTCCGATTGCCCAGTGTGCTCCGTGTTCAAGGTATATAAACTGTGCAAGGGTTTTCTTTTCTACAAGCAAAATTGTCAATGACCTTACAAACATTGCACCTATTGCAAGTCCGATTGTTATTATTACAACGTCGTTGCTGAGTGCGAACGCTCCCAATACGCCGTCCAGAGAGAATGAGGCGTCTATAAGTTCTAAGTACATAAAACTGATAAATCCTGCACATTTTACGCCTTCTGCCGCACATTGTGCGTTTCGGAGTTCTTCGTGTCTTTCAAGATAGTGTGAAACTCCGTCTATTGCAAGGAATGTGATTATCCCTGAAATTCCGGCAAGTATAACCGAAAGTTTTTCGCCCGCAGGGATTACGGTTTGAAGTCCAATCAATACGCCCAGTGAAATTATTACTTCTATTCCTGAAATGTGGTCAAAATGTGCAAGTGGTGCTTCTATCCATTTTAGCCAATGAGTTTCTTTTTTGTGGTTGAAAAAGTAATTCAAGAAAAGCATAATCAGGAATAAGCCGCCAAAGGTTACAATCGGGGCGTGAGTTTCTTTCAGGTAGCCTGCGTATTTGTCCGCATCAGACAGTGCCATTTGTGCAACTGTAACCATATCCAGATGTGCGAAAATTGCAACTACAAGTACAGGGAATAAAAATCTCATCCCGAATACCGCAATCAAAATACCCCACGTAATAAACCTGTGCCGCCAGACTTCTGACATTTTTTCAAGTTTCATAGCGTTAACAACGGCGTTATCAAATGACAAACTGACTTCCAAAACCGCTAACACCAATACGATGAAAACACTTGAAAGTCCTCCGCCCGGGTGCGAATGTTCCCCAAGAAAATACGCACAAAGTACACCGACTATCGTTAACAAGTAAGAACCTGAAAAATATTTTAACATAATATAAACCTTTCTTTATTTTTAATATATTTATCTGTTTTTATAATATGTTGAAATTAAATTTTCCGTATCCTTTAAACACACGAAAAAAGACCACTGCCTGATTGCAGAAGTCTTTTTCATTGTTTGTATATCTATGATTAGTTCATGTCGCTTACGCTTGGAACGTAGTATTGAAACCCTTCAGATGATTCGTTCGGGAATACAAGTGTGAACGGTTGATTTTGTCTTACTACATTTGCTCTTGTTTTAATGATTGCAGGAAATTCTTTAGATAGAGGAATTTGTTCTTCTTGGTAGTTAATATAACTTACAGGAACAAATACATATCCGCCGCCTTGTTTACCAAGAATTCTTCCTGTTACGTGAAATCCTTGGAATAGCATTGTATCGTAGTCAAGTCTAACGTTACCGTTCATTTGAATATGCAAAACTTGTGGAGGATTGCCCGGTTGAAAATCTTCCAAAGTTGTTACCTGCACTGTTTTTGCTTGTGCTGATAATACCATAGTTAGTGAAAATAGTCCTGCTATAAATAACATTAATAACTTTTTCATCTTTTGTTACTCCTTTTCTGTTGTGTATGAATAATTTTGTCCTTTTGTTTCATTAGTTTTGTTGCCTGTATTACTGTCATTTGTTTTGTTTTCTTTTGATGAGAATTTCAAGAAGAAATGGTCATCTTTTTTTATGTCTAAGTCTTCACCTTTTTCCACGTAAGATAATGGGGAAGCCTCATAAACTGCTGTAGCCGAAGATTTTATTCTGTTATCATCTTCATTTTTTATTGCACCCGATACTGCTGCAACACCCATTGATAGTCCTTTAACAAAGTAGTTTCCGACACCAAGGGTTACATTTTTCGCCAGATTGCCTTTGTCAAGCGGAATAGTGTATGTTCCTTTAAGTTTTACAGGCATTTTTTGAGTTTTTCCGTCAGCACCGTTGTATGTTTTAGGTTCAAACGAAAAACTTGCATCCCGTTTCAATCTTTTAGGGCTGACAACGTCGACTAAGTTACCTTTCAATACTGTACCTGCTTGATAGATGTTGTTTTCAGAAACAGTGAGCGGTTCCAGTATTTTTACGGAAACTTCTTTTGGCGGATTTGCTGTTGAAAATGTATCTAACGATACAACTTCAATAGTTTGTCCATAAACTTTTGTGAATGTACAAGCTACAATTAATAAAAAACCAAATGTAATTAAAAATTGCCTTTTATTTATGTTTTTCATACTACATATAATACCAAATTTTTTCTAAAATTTCAAATATCCAGTAATATCAATGGTTTGAGAGGATTTTTGATAAAAATTGACCTGTATAAGAAACTTTATATTTCGTAAGTTCTTCCGGAGTTCCTTGTGCTACAATGGTTCCGCCGTCGACACCGCCCTCAGGTCCTAAATCTATAATGTAATCAGCCACTTTTATCAAATCGAGATTGTGTTCAATCATCAAAATAGTATTACCTTGGTCAGCAAGTGCGTGAAGTATTTTTGCCAGTTTATCCAAATCAGCCCAGTGAAGTCCGACAGACGGTTCATCAAGCAGGTAAAGAGTTTTGCCTGTTGAACGCTTGTTGAGTTCCGAGGCAAGTTTTATACGCTGAGCTTCTCCGCCCGATAGGGTTGTTGCACTTTGACCGAGTTTCATATAATCAAGCCCGACATCATTCAGGGTTTGAAGTTTATTTTTTATCGATGGAATGCTGTCGAAAAATTCAAGTGCTTCTTTTACGCTCATATCAAGAACATCGGCAATAGTTTTACCTTTGTATTTGACTTCCAAAGTTTCTCTGTTGTAGCGTTTTCCTTTGCAGATGTCACATTTTACATAAACATCTGACAAGAAATTCATTTCGATTTTAACAAGCCCGTCACCTTTGCAAGCCTCACAACGTCCGCCTTTTACGTTGAAACTAAATCTTCCGGGTTTGTAGCCTCTGACTTTAGATTCGTTAGTTTTTGCAAAAAGTTCTCGGATTGGTGTAAACACGTCTGTATAAGTCGCAGGGTTTGACCGCGGAGTTCTTCCGATTGGCGACTGGTCAATGTCTATGACCTTGTCGATGTTTTCAAATCCTAAAATCTCGTCAACTCCTTTTGGTTTAGGTTTGTTTTTCTTTAACTTATGAGCGGCATATTCATATATTATGTCTTGCATAAGTGTTGATTTTCCCGAGCCTGAAACCCCTGTTAATACGACGATTTTACCTAGTGGGATATCTACGTCAATATTTTTGAGGTTGTTTAGGTGGGCGTTGCGAATTTGTAAAAAGTTTCCGTTGCCTTCTCTGAGTTTTGCAGGTATCGGAATTGACTTTTCACCGCTTAAATACTTTCCTGTAATAGAATTTGGAGCATCGATAATATCCTGAACAGAACCTTGTGCGATAATTTCTCCGCCGTATTCACCCGCTTTTGGACCTATATCAACGATATAATCGGCACTTCTGATTGTATCCTCGTCGTGTTCAACAACAATCAAAGTGTTACCGAGGTTGCGAAGTTTGAAAAGCGTTTTAATCAGCATATTGTTATCTCGCTGGTGCAATCCTATTGAAGGTTCGTCAAGGACGTACAAAACTCCGCTTAATCCGCTTCCGATTTGAGATGCAAGTCTAATTCTTTGAGATTCCCCGCCTGAAAGAGTTCCTGCCATTCTGGCAAGGTTCAGGTAGTGTAAACCTACGTCACATAAGAATTTTAACCTTGCACGAATTTCGTCTAATATCTGTTTTGCGATTTTTAGTTGATATTCTGTTAAATCAAGGTATAAGTCAGTAATGAATTGCAGTTCGTCGGTTATGGACATTAGAGTAAATTCGTAAATATTCTTATCGTTTATTTTAACGGCAAGCGGGAATGGTTTTAATCTTGCCCCACCGCATTTTGGACAAGGTTTTGCGACCATAAATTTTTCGATTTCTTCTCTCCAGTAGTCGCCCGAAGCATCGTTATAACGCTTTTCAAGGAACGGAATTACGCCGACAAACGGCTGAATATTAGTTGAATATCGGTGAGTTCCAAATTGCTGAACACGCATTTTTATCGGTTCTTTTGAGCCGTACAAAATAATTTGCTGATGTTCTTTTGAAAGTTTTTCAAAAGGTTTATCCATATCAATATTGTACGCAGTGCAGACAGAACTCAGCATATCGTGGTAATACGTTGTGGCACTTCTTGTTGCCCAGGCATAAATTGCTCCCTGATTTATTGATAAACTTTTATCGGGAACTACCAAATCAGCATCAACGATAAAATCCGCACCTAAGCCCGAACATCTTTCGCAAGCCCCGTATGGTGCGTTAAATGAGAAAATTCTAGGGGTTAACTCTTCAAAACTGATGTTACAGTCAGGACAAGCCAACTTCTCGCTGAAAATTATTTCTTCTCTGTCGGGAACATCAACTGAGATTACGCCGTTGCCTTTTTTCAATGCGATTTGTACACTGTCCGCAATTCTTGAGGTTGCAGTGCTTTTTACGACAATTCTGTCAATAATAATGCTAATATCGTGTTTTTTTGTTTTTTCAAGTTCAATTTCATCTTCATCAAGGCTGTAAACTTTTTTATCAACCTTTACTCTCACAAAGCCTTCCTGACGGAGTTCTTCAAATGTTGAAGAGTATTCCCCTTTTTTGCCTTTGACAATCGGTGCTAAAATTTGAATTTTCGTACCTTCGCCAAGAGCCATAATTTTATTCACAATCTCATCAAGAGTTTGCGGTTTAATCTTTTTACCGCAGACAGGGCAGTAAGGAGTTCCTATTCTTGCGTATAAAAGTCTTAAATAGTCGTAAATTTCGGTAATTGTTCCGACTGTTGAACGCGGGTTGTTGCTTTTTGATTTCTGGTCGATAGAAATTGCGGGAGATAAACCGTCAATATACTCAACATTCGGCTTGTCCATTTGTCCTAAAAATTGCCTTGCATAAGTTGACAAACTTTCGATATACCGTCTTTGACCTTCCGCAAAAATTGTATCAAAAGCAAGCGAACTCTTGCCTGAACCTGATACGCCGGTAAACACGACAAGTTCGTTTTTGGGTATTTCAAGGGAAACGTTTTTTAAATTATGCTCTTTCGCACCGGAAATTTTTATTTTCTCGTTCATAAAATCATTATTATACGAGAATATTTAATTTTCAAATATTTTGAATCTAACTTTACATAATTGAAGAAAAATAGTATAATAAAGTGTCCGGCTTTTTGAATTACAGATATTTCCTTAATAAGGAGATATTTTATGAGTAAAAAATCTAAATACCCGTCGTATTCAGCGGGAACTGTTACCATTAATGGAAATACCGTTGCAACTTCTAAAAAGAAGAAAAATAATGTGACAAGTTCTTACAATATGGGGAACACTGAAAAATCAATTTATGACGGAATTCAAGACAATCTGGAAACCTCATTAAAGAATTTGTACACAATTTCTGATGAAAAACAGCAGCAATGGAATGATGAACTTGATGCATATAAAAAAGCAGGCATCGAAGAACTTAACAGTATCTATACTCCAATGGTTAACAACTTGCGAGATAATATAGCATCTCGATTTGGAAATCTTGATAACTCTATTTTTATGGATAACTTAAACACTATAACAGATAAGCAAGCTAAAGCAGTTTCCGATTTAAGCGATAATTTACTGACAAAACAGGATGAGTTATATACTAAAGAAATGCAAAACAGAATGAATTATATAACCCTGTTAAGTAACTTAAACACAACAATGAATAACAACATGTTAACCTATATGCAAATGGCACAATCAAACTCTGCTTCCGGTAACGCACATAATCAAAACGCATATAAAGGCGGCAGTTCCGGAAGTCTTGACGGTCTATACCGTACTGTCGGGAATTTAGGTTCAAATATCCTATCCTTCCTTGCTTCAAGTTAAATAATTAAATTCCGAAGAAGGGCAAAACCAAAAGTTTGCTCTTCTTTTTACTAATAGAATTGTAAACAAATGTAACAAACATACAAAAACCATGCAATTATCTACTTAATATATACTTTATATATATGAGAGTACATAATAAGAGGACAAAGCAATGGGCATGTTTGGCATGGGTAATGCATTTTCAAACAGATTTCAAATAAGCAGACCAATGATGGGGCCTCCAATGGCAAGAATGCCGATGGCTCGCCCAATGATGATGGGACCTGTATTCTTTGGCGCACCACAGCCAAGCCATTGTCACTGCGGTGAAAAAGGCGCAATGATTGCAGGTTTTGCCGGCTTTGGACTCGGCGCACTATTTGGCGCGTTATTTGGCAGAAAACAACAACCTGTTATGCCTCAGTACGGCGGCTATGGCGGTTACGGCGGACAACAAGGCGGTTTTAATCCTGGGTTACAGCAACAAAACGGACTTGCTAACTTAACCAAATTATATGGTACAAAATATAATATTGTTGATAATGGCGACGGAACATTCACTGTTGCAACTAAAGACGGAAAAACCTACATGGAAAAAGCAACTTATGATCAGATTATCAGTGCAATGAAAGGCGACAACAGCAAAGTTGACGACGGCAACAACGGAAACAACAAC
>CAMAGQ010000039.1 GCA_945833895.1 uncultured bacterium | reverse complement strand
TATAGAACACCTGTAATTTCTCAAAAGAATACTGCACGAGGAAATGCTCAAACTTCAAATGTATCTTTTCAATCCTCTGTTGAAGACGGGTTCTATTGGAGTGAAATCGGTCCTGCGAGAAAATATCAGCATTTGAAAAATCCGTACCCGCAGGTTCTTGAAAAAGTGTATTTTAACGAAGAAAAAGCACAAAGAGTTCTTGAACTTATTGCAAAATATAGAGAAGAAAATAAGAATACAGTAAGAAATATTAATAATTCGAACACGAAAATAAACCATATAACGACAAAAATTAACGAATTGACGAAAGAAGAAATTGAATTGCTCAAACAAATTGAACAGGAAAGACTTGCTAAAGCCATAGACAGGTTGAAATTAGCAAGAATCTTAACGGAAGAAAAACGTAAAAATAAGGCGTGTTCAGAACTTGATGAGAAATTTATAAATTTATATAAACTTGAAAAGAAGCAATTCCCTAACGCCATAATGATTATGGGTGTTGATAATCCTGATTATCAAACCCAAATAGTAAGACATTTACAAAATCAAAATTGTGACGTCCAGTTAATTGATTTTGATAAAGTTTCAATCGATAAAGTTAACAAAGAATTGTCCGATAATGCAAAATCTGCAAAAAACAGCGGAAAGCACCCGATTATTTACATAAAAAACTTTGATAAATATACAGTGCCCTCTGCGGAAAATTTCGATTTTATCAGCAAAATGAAAGGCTTTTTAAGTGCTTGCTCAAAAAAATTCGATACAACAGTTCTTGTTTTTGAAAGTAATCCAAAAAGGCTTGATGAGAACGTTATCGGGAAACATCGCTTTCAAAGAGTTATAGATGTAACAAAGATAAAAGAAGGGGAAATCTCTGAATTTTTGCCCAAATATGATGGCTACACTTATGTCTATGATATTGACGATAACGCTGCCGTAGATTTATATCTTGGTAATTTCGGGTATAACGACAAGGTTCTGTGGGCTGAAACAGTTGAGCCTGAAAAAATTCGTAAAATCATAGAAAATATCGGAGAGATTAAGAAGGTAGCCAGATTTAAGGATGTTAAATATATTCAAACACCGGCAGAAGGGGTGGAAGGTTTCAATTCAACATACGGTAAAACGGCTGACCACAAAACGATTTACGAGTATGAAATAAAAAAGTAAAGAAAATTTCTGAACCCTAAATATTTGCTCCGCCTTCATTTTTAATCTTATCAATAACGTTTTTCGCACCTTCTGATTGTTTTGTGCATTCAAGAACGTACGCTGTTGCCTCCTGATCTCTGGCGATTGCTTCTTGCAGTGACAAAACTTCAGCCATTGAAAGGCTTTTGGTAAATTCATCAGAATTATCGCTTAAATACTTTTTCAAACGTTTTCTTGAGATATAGTCAAACCCCGGTAAGCCCGATTTTAAAGAATACCAGCAGTAAAAATGGTGGAGCATATAATATTTATCAATAACACCTTCACGCATAATAAACATTGGAGAAGTCTTGAACATTATTCCCTGTCCTGTGAGTATTGACAGGTATAACGCCTCAAAGCCCTCTTTTTCTGTAATCAACCCTTCTTCTTCTTTAATGATATCAAGCAGTTTATCCGCTTTGTTAATCTTAAACACGGGAGTTTTTGCAGCCTTGATGTATTCAAGCAGTTTCTCAGGCTCTCCGTTTGTTTGGATTACGATTGAGTTAACATTTTCTTTAACTTCGGAAATTGTTTGAAGGGTTTTACTGTTTATAGTAAGGGATGCCCCTTTTATCATAACATTTTTAGTGTCATTGTTTGAATAACTTCGTTGTGTCGAGTTTTTCAACTTCTTCATTAGTGATTTTTCTTTCATTGACAAGAAAAAATACCTGATATTTTTAATTAAATCTTTCATACATCTATTTTATTTTTATTTTATCTGGATTAACACATCCAAATATATGAAAAAAGAGAACTCAAACGAATTCTCTTTTTCAATTTTGTAATGGTAAATTATTTATTTATGAAGTAACAAATAATTCAATAATGTTAAGTAGCCGACACCGGTTGCACCTTTGCAATAACCGTTACGAGGTTTATCAAGGAAAGCAGTTCCTGCGATATCGATATGAGCCCATTTTACAGAGTCCGTAACGAATTCTTTTAGGAACATACCTGCCGCTGATGCTCCGCCAAATCTTGAACCCGTATTTTTCATATCGGCAACATCACTGTTCATATTATCTCTATAATCCTGAAACATTGGAAGTTCCCAGAATTTTTCACCTGAATAAGTAGCTGTTTTAATTATTGCGTCAACAAATGAACTGTTGTTACCCATAATACCGGAAACTGTATCACCAAGAGCAACAACGCAAGCACCTGTTAATGTTGCGATATCAATAACTTCATCGACTTCCAAATCACAAGCGTAGCATAGAACATCTGCAAGCGTTAATCTGCCTTCAGCATCGGTGTTATCTACTTCAATAGTCTTGCCGTTTCTTGCTGTCACAATGTCGCCGGGTTTATAAGATTTTCCTGACGGCATATTTTCACATGCCGCAATCAGAGCGTGAACTTCTACATTAGGTCTGATTTTATCAATAACGCTCATAAGCCCTAGAACACAAGCCGCTCCTGCCATATCGTTTCTCATTGTAAGCATAGAAGATGCAGGTTTCAAATCCAAGCCGCCGCTATCAAAACATAAACCTTTACCAATTAATGCAATCTTTTTCTCAGGATTTTCAGGAACGTATTTCATGTGGATAAATCTTGGCGGATTATCGCTGCCTTTTGCAACTGCAAGATAAGCATTCATACCCATTTGGGCGATTTCTTTTTCGTTGTAAATATCTGTTTCAATACCTTCAAAACTTTGAGCGATTTTTGCTAATCTTTCCGGAGTCGCGTATTCTGCAGGTTCGTTTGCCAGATCACGTGCTAACTCTAAACCTTCAACAGCAGATGCTACAACATTTATATCGCTTGATACGTTTGAAATATAAACGGTAGAAATTTTGTGATTTTTCTTTGTTTTGTATTTGTCAAAACTGTAATTTACGATTGATGAAGTAAGAATTGTCGGGATGCCGAAAGTAACATTTGTTCTGATATCAAACGCAATTGTCTTAAATTTCATATCCAAACATTTTTTTACGGCAGCCGTAATTGCTTTGCAAATAACATCTCTATCGATATTGTTTTCAATACCAAAACCTACAGCCATCACGTATTTTGACGGTAATTCTTTGCGGGTGTGAATTGTAAATACTTCCCCGACTTTTCCGGTAAAACTATCCGGAGCATATCTGTTAATTAAATCATTTGAAGTTAACTCATCTTGGAATTTATTAACTATCAATACGTCGCAATCTAATTGTGCAGAATTTTCAACTATTCTAATGTCCATAATAAATTACTCTCCTTCTGTGGAGATTATAACATATTTTACGTAAAAATAAATAGTTTCAATAATGGAATTGTGAAACAAAGTTTCTCCTCTCCCGTGATAGTGGGGGCAACTTTCCCCTATTTCAGAGTGAGAGGGTTAGGGTGGGCTAATTGATTTTGTCGTGGAATTATTTATCTTTATTGTTTTTCTCTGCTTCGTTCAAAGAAGATATTGCGTAAGAACGCAAATCATAAGCCTTAGTATTATCAGAATCCATATTGATAACTATATTCAAATCATCAATCGCAGGAAGATACATCTCTAATTTGCAGAATATTATCGCACGGGTAAGATATTTTTCAGAATCTTTTTCATCCAGTTCAATCGCTTTGTTTAAATCTTTTTCCGCTAATTTCAAATCCCCGCCGGTTTTACTGATGAGTGAACCGCGTTCGTAGTAATAATCAGCATTATCTTTGTTTAATTCTATTGCTTTTGTGTAATCATCAATGGCGGAAGAGTAATGTTCAAGGTTAGTTTCAGCGATTGCTCTTTTGTAGTATGCCAAATCGTTTTTAGGGTTTATTTCAAGTTCTTTTGTAAAATCGAGAACGGCATCTTCAAACTTATTCAAGCCCAATTTTGCAATACCGCGATTGTAATATGCTCTGCTGAAATTCTTGTCAATTTCAATCACTTTGGAATAATCTTCAATCGCATCTTTGTATTTTTTCAGGTAGAACTTGGCGACCCCTCTATTGTTGTAAGCATCAATAGCTTTAGGGTTTAAGTCAATAAGTTTAGAATAATCATCAATTGCACCCTCGTAATTTCCCAGATAACGCTTAGCCAAGGCTCTGTTATGATAGGCAATTTCGTTTTTCTTATCGATTTCTAATGCTTTATTAAAATCTTCAATTGCCTGCAGATATTCTTTCAGTAGAAGTTTTGTATAACCTCTGTTAAGGTAGGCATTGATGTTTTGTGGGTTATTTTCAAGTTCTTTAGTGTAATCTTCCACAACACTTGCGTATTCCTTCAAGCCTGCTTTTGCAAGACCTCTGTTGTAATAAAGATTTTCACGTTTCGGGTCAAGTTCAATTGCTTTTGTGTAATCACTTACCGCATCTTTGTATTTCCCTTGCAAATACAGAGCATTGCCTCTTTTTGCGTAGGCTTCCGCATTGTTAGGATTAATTCCGATTGCTTTTGTGAAAAAATCGATAGAATTTTCGTATTGTTTTTCCTCTAAACTGTATTTCCCTGCATTAAGCAGCGATTGTTCCTTCTTTTGCTTATTTGAGCCTAAGGAAATAGCGTTGCACGGCGGACAGATAGCAGAAGAAAAACCTGTTATCAATCCTATAACTATGATTGTTGTAAAAATTTTACTTTTCATAAAATAATTTCCAATATTGTAAAAAGATTACAATGTATTAAGACTATATTACAAATATTACAAAATGTCAAAAGCGGGAAAATTTCCGAGAAAATAGCGTTAAGTTTTGTAAACAAAACTGGCGAAATTTCGTTAAAAATTAAAGTTTTCACAAAAGAATACCGACAAATAGAAAGTAGTAATACAAAAAGGATTGCAGGAAACATGGCGAAAGTTAATGATAAACACATACCATTTTTAACAGGCGAAGTTTGCAGCACTACGGGCGTTTCGATTGATGAGAAACTTTCCGAAAAGTATTCTGATGAAGTAATTGAACTTGCAATCCAATTAAAGGCAAACAATTTAGTTGGTGTTGGCGGAGAACGTGAAAACAACGCTAAAAAGCCTTTGAAAGAAGCATCTGACACATTTTTTATTCAATATGCTCAACGTATGCTTCATCAACAATTCCAGTCAAAAATATTTGAAACTTTCCATAAAAGAGCAAACAACTGTCCTATAAACGATTCTCAATGGGCAGTATATTCTGCTGATGAAATCCTTGCAATGGAGAAAAACGGTTACGTAATTCCTGATGAGATTGTTGCTTGGGCTCACAGCCAACAACAATTGGATGTTACAAACTACGTACTTTCGATAGATTCTGATTCCGAAGATTCTACAATTGAAGATACTTTTGCAAATACCGATTCATTGGATGTTTTACAGGCTACTGCTAAGAAAAATATTGAAAAAGCAGAAAAAGCAACAGAAAAAGTTAAAGAAAAACAAGATAAATATAATACTATCGCTGAACAAACCGCACAATTAAAAAGAGAGAAAGAAAACGAATTTGAAAAATCTGTTAAAGAAGTGAAAGAACTTACCAACGAATGGGAAACCTTAAAAAACAAAAAAGATGATAAAGGTCTTTCAAATAACGAACAACAAAAATTTAACCAAATTTCAAACCAACTGAAAAACGGTCAAGGAAACAATCAAAAACTTAACTCAGGAGAAAGCGAGATTGAAGATTTTCTTGGCGAACTTGACGGGTTGAATTTGGAAATTACAAACACTAATCAGATTGCAAAAGATACAATCAATTCAGGTAGAACATTAAATACAATTACAAAAAATTATAATGCTTATAACCTTCCTTACGCTTACACCGGAACGAGTTTTGATAACAGCGGTCTTATTTCTATGCCTCTTAACGGTATGACAAACGAAGATATTGGCGAACTTGCCGTTCAAAAAGGTGAAGAACTTGATACGAATAACACAATCACCTCAGAAGAAACAAATGGCGGAGAATTTGCAGAAACTATCGAATTTGCAACAGAATTTACTCAAAATGTTGAAGAAACAAAAGGCGATGTAGACAAAGTTAAAGACGAAAATTCTGTAAACGAAACAGAACAAAATCAAGGTGAAGAAACTGCACCTGACGAAAACGAGCAGACTACAGAAGGTACAGAAGAAAACAATGGTAACAAAAAGAACGGAAAACCTGCTGTTAAAATTGGAATTATGGCATCACTTGAAGCTTCTGCAAAAGTTCTCGGTTCGTCAGCAATAAATGTTACTCAAACTAAAAACGTAAAATCTGATAACATAGACATGAACAAAGAGTTAAAAATAACAAAACGTCAAATGAATGTTATAAACAAAGAAGTAGACAAACTTAACGAAAAACTTACAGGTAACGAACAGGATACAGAAAACTTCTTGCAAGAACTTGAACGTCTGCAAGCAGAAAATCCTGATGACAGCGTTCAAATAAATGCACAAACTTCTTCAAACGAAACTGAAACAGAAAAAGAAGAACCAACCGCAAACGACAATAACGCTCAACCAACCGAAGAAAATGCAGTTGTTGTTAAAAATGGTCAAAGCGATTTTGAAAAATCAGCCCAAGCCGCAAATACTGTATTAAATGCGTTTGATGTTGCCGATGAAATTGTTGCAACAAATAAAAATAAAGATAATTCAACAGAAGTTACAGACCCTGAAGAAGCGGCAGAAGAAGCGAAAAAATCAGAAAACAAAAGTAAACAACTTGAAATTGCACAAAATATCCAAGACCTTGGCGAAGATAGAGGTGATATAAGTACAAACCTTGAAAAGGCTATTGAAAGTGGTGATAATGCTACTAAAAAGGGTATTAAAACATTAAACAAATTAAACAAAAGCAACAATGAATTAACAGTTCAAAACGATAAAACAAAAGATGACGCATCAGTTGCGGTAGATACAGGTGTTGGAACATACGCTCTCGGAGTTATGGATAACTTTAACGGTATCGCAACATTTAATTACGGCGTACTTCTTACCGCAAATCCGTTCACCTTCTCTCAAGGTCTGTTTATGATTGGTATCGGTACGGCACTTATGGATAAAGGCACTCTTGAAATAACTTCAGGCGTTCTTTCCGTAACCTCAGGTACAGCAGGAAAAGCAACTTCTGCTGTTGCAAATAATACAATTGGTTCTGCAATTTCGACAATGACAGAAGCAGAATCTGTTCTTAACGTTGATGTTTTGAATATAAATGATGCGACTAACGAAGCAGAAAAAAGCGAAGAAAATCCGCAACAAACTCCTGAAAACGCTCAAATTACAGAACCTTCCGAAACAGGTAACAGCCCGATTTCAGATGTAATTGCTCAAAACGTACCGATGGACGGAACTGAAACTTCTGAAACAACAAACGAAGTTGCTCAAAATTCTCCAATCGCAGAATCTATTAATAACACCGTAACCGCAGAAGAACATCCTCAAACTCAACTACAATCTCAACCTCAAACTCAATCTCAAACAAGAGCAACAGGTTTTGCTGCAGGTATTGAAAATCCTGACCAAACTTCTTCTGTAGAAAAACAGGAAGAAACAACTCCACTAACTGTTAATAATGAAGAAACGGTGAACGAAGAACAAAACCTTCAACCACAAGCAGAAACAGTTGAAACTAACGAAGAAGTTGAAACAAACAACGAAACTGAAATTCCTCAAAACAAAACTCAAGAAACAAACGCAACTCAAGAAGAAACTTCAACAGAAAATAACAACGAAGAAACAAATGTTCAAAATGTTGAGCAAACTGCTGATGAAGTTCAACCTGAAACAAACGAAACAACAGCAACAACTGAAACTTCTGAAACTTCTGAAACTTCTGAAAGTGAAGTTCCGGAAGCAACTGAAGAAACTGAAAATTCTGTTCAAAATTCAACACAAACAGCAATTCAAGAAAATAAAGTTGAAAACACTGCGGATGAAAACACTCTTGAAGTTAAAATCGACGAAAATGACGAAAACGAAACCAGAAAGACAAAAGAAAACGATAAAAAATCAAATACTTCTAAAGAAAAAGACAAAGAAGTAACAGAAAAAGATGCAAACACTGCCGCAAAAGAATCAAAGAATTTGAAACAAGAAGTTGATTCAGGTAAAAAAGAACAACAAAAATCTCAAAAAGATATGAAAAAGATTTCAAAAGAAATCAAAAATATCAACAAAACAACAAAACAAGAAGATGAAAAATTCAAAAAACAAGTAGCACAAGAACAAAAACAAATCGAACAAAAACAAAGAGAAATTGAAGAAAAAAGCCAGAAAATGGCAAAAAAACAAGAAGAAACCGCAGAACTTAAAGTTGAAATTGAAGAATTAAACGCAGCATTCGCTTCAACAACTGCGGACAAACAAGGTGAAATTCAAACAAATATTCAAACAAAATCAGGAGCATTAATCGAAAAGAATTCAGAAATTGCAGAAACAGCAGTTCAACTTGGGATATTGAAAGTTGGAGCAGATAAGCAAGTTCAAACTCTTGACCGTTCAATCGGAATTTACACAAGCAGAGCAAAAAGAAACTTGAAAACCGCAAATAATGCAAACAAAACATCAGACAAAATTTTAAAAATAGCAGATACGACAAGTCAAATCGCAGGAGTTGCATCAATTGCAGGTGCTATCACTTCAAAAATAGGAAACTCTGTAACCGTAGCAGGTAACTTTGAGATTTTTGACGGAAACGCATTGATATTAGAAGGAACTCCAATGTTATCCAACCCATATACAGCGGCTACAGGCGCGGCATTGATTGCATCAGGAACAAGTCTTGTTGTAGCAGGCACTGCACAGGTTGCAACTGGTACAACAACCTCAATCATCGGTGAATCGGTATCTCTTGCCGCAAACTTAACCAACGTGGCAGCAAACGCAACAAAAGCAGTTATTTTCGCTGAGCAAGGTAACATCGCAGGAGCAATAATGTCAGTTGGTTCAGCAATTATGTCGGGTGTATCAGCAGGGCAAAACGTTTCACAGATAGGACAGCTGAACCAGATGGCAGATTCTGCAGCGGCTGTTTCAACAGCCGCACAACAGGTTTCAACAGAGGCTTCAGCAGCAGCAACCAGCGGAGCAACAGCAGCACAAGTTTCTGAACTTAGCAGTTCAATGGATCAAGTAATGAACGGTGTTAAAGATGCTACAGGTAATGTTGTTTCAGAAGGTTTCAATGCGACAAAAGATGCGTTTGCGAAATCTGCAAAATTCACTCTTGATGATATGCTCCAAGTTGGCGGGGCATTGCAATCTGTAGGTTCTATGCTTACTTCTGATAAAAACGGTTCAGCAGAAGATACCTTAAAAGACAGAAGACTTCGCAGATTTGGCACAATTTCAAGAATTAACAGCAAAAAGAAATTACAAAAAGTTAACGCTGTTTCTTCAAGAACAACTAATAATCGTCAGAGCAGAGCAAACTAATTTGGGCAATAAAAAAACGGACATAACGTCCGTTCTTTTATTTTTAGATTTGTTTCTAAACTTTTAAATCGTAATGACCGCCGGTTGAACTTTGCGGACGGATATGTTGTGGAGTTCCGTTATTTTTAAAATAATCAAGAATTCTTTTCCCGTTTTCGGTCATATTGTCGTTATTCATAAATCTGTTCCAGGCTGCTTTATCTTTTGGTGACATGTTTTTAAATATTTCTATAAATTTATTTACGTCTTTTTTTTGTGCCTTTGTTGGTTTTGTAACATTAGGTTGAGTTGTGTTGCTGCCGTTTTCTATTGCCTTTTGTAGCCAATCAGCAGGAAGAGTCTTTTTTAGAACCCCATTACTTTTCTCTAGTCCTACTGCTTGCTCCGGTGTAAGTTTTACATAATTTGTTGTAGCAATACTGTCTGTTCTAAGTCCGTTTCCCATGTTAATTTCCTCCATTTTTTAAACTATGTGATTCCCCGTACTCATATATAAAGTTTTTTTGAAATACGGAATTTCACAGAATGTTATTTTCGTTACAAAGTTAATATTTTATAACTTGTAAAAGGGAAAAATCAGACTATAAGCCTTTTATAAACCTGTGAGCATCAATAACATCATCGTAATCAATTGGGGGCGGACCTTCGATAATTTCGAGCGGTAAATGTTTATCTGATTTGCGGTTAAGATTAAATACAACTTCGCCATAATCTTTTCCGCATTTTTCGCATGCCAGATTACAGATTAAAATATCACCTTCTTTTTCCAAAATTTTGAAAGAATTTTCGGAAAAATTATTCTTGCATCTTGCACAGCAAAGCCCTGCAAATAGTGAATTTACGAGTTGTTTTGTAATTAGATTTTTATTCATATTTTTATTAATTTATGTAAACTTTCTACTTCAAATATACGAATAATGTTATTTTACTTCAAAAAATGGGATTAATACATGTATAACCAAAGGAGGTTATCATGGCAATTAATCTAATTTTATTCGGTTTCATCGTTTACACTGCATTAATTGTTATTCCAAGCATCTGGGAAGAGCTGACTACAGAAGGTTAATTTCTGACTGATTTTTGGCAAAACTTTTGAGTGTGATGTAGAATTCGGGGTTTGTTTAGTGTTAAATGTACGCTTATTAAATAGGCGGTTAGTTTGTGTTGTCAAAAAATACAAAAACCATAGGTGATAAAAATACACTTAATCACAAAGAACTCAGGGATTAGGTACAATTCGTGCCTAATCCCTGAACCCGTTATAAAATGTTTCTTATTGTGCAAAAAATTCTTTTAATTTATTTATAGGATTTTTTGCTTGTTTTTGAATTTCTCTTACAAAAGTCAAAAGTGCTTTAACATCTTCAGGAGTTTGAGGAGGCATTGCCTTTTCCGCACCTTTAAATTTTAAAACCAATAACGGTTTTGTATTGTCACCGAAAGGAGTGGCAAAATAGCCTTTTGGATAAGTAATAACTTCTTCAACCCCAAGTTTGCCCAATTTTGTGTTTTCACCCGGTTGAACTAATCTGATTCCGCCGCCGATATCTTTAAATGTTTTTGTTCCCGTTGTTAAATTTAAAACTCCGGGGGTTTTTGTAATTTCATCAGAAATGATGTTCACTTTTTGTGCAGGTTTTGGAGTTCCTTTTACTGCTTTTCCTGCTGCTTCTGCTGCTTTTTTAGCCGCTGCGGCTCCTCTTTCAACTGCTGATGCTCCTGTTGAAACAACTCTAGATGCTACTTTTGAAATTAAACCCATACTAAATACCTTTCCTTTCTTACCTTGTATTTCCCTTACTCATATATAAACAAATTTTTCGTACAAAAATTGCTTATTCTTACGGTTTATTGTTACAAAAGTTAATGCTTGAGATTTTTAAATTCCCCGTACGGCTAATTGTTTGGATAATGTTACTTTGCTACGCTTTGTTAATTAGGGACGGTCATAAATCCCAAAACAAGAAAGTGAAGTGCAATTAAATTCCATGAATAATAAAAAAGAACATTTGAATATAAGTTGTTTACAAGATAAGGCGGTACTTAACTCGGATTTCATCAATCTTTGTTTTGCATCAAGCAATGAGTACGCACAACATCTTTCTGTCGCATTAAAATCAATCTTCTCAAACAAAAAGCAGGAGGAAAAATTTAATATAACAATTCTTGAAAATAATATTTCCGAGAAAAACAAACGCTGGATAAAATCAATTATAGATGAAAATTCAACGGTGCGGTTTGTGAAAATTGATGATGAATTTATCCGCAGAAACTGCATTCTGAGGGCTGATATTCCGCATATAAATTCACTGTCTACATATTACCGTTTTTTGCTTGCCGATATAATAACAGAAAGCAAAGTTCTGTATCTTGATTGCGACGTAATCGTAAACAAGTCTTTAGGAGAGTTATTTAATACTGATATTAGTGAATGTTATATCGCGGGTGTCAGAGATTCTTACGAGATTGAAAACTGTCAAAGATTAAACCTAACCCAATATGTTAATGCGGGTGTTTTGTTAATAAATTCAGACCTTTGGAGAAAAGATAATATTTCTCAGAAACTGCTTGATTTGAGTTATGAAAATCAAAAAGAAATCCTTTGGCTTGATCAGGACGTTATAAATATCGTTTTGCAGGGTAAAATCAAATATTTGAATAACCTTTATAACGCACAGGTGTCGGAGTTAAAATTCGGACTGACAAAAGATTTCAATAAAATCGCAGATAAGGCTGTTATTATCCATTATGTCGGGTATAAAAAACCTTGGCAAAACAATCATTTTATCCTCAGTCGTTATTATTACAAATATCTTTTAAAAACAAAATTTGCTTATAAGTATTTTCTGTTGCTGCTTTCTGAGATTTTCAGCATAAAAGAAGAAATAAGCGGAGTCAAAACGTATAGAGTTATTAGAGTTTTGGGTTTAAAACTAAAACTCAGAAAGGAGAAGCGATGAAAGTTTTAATACTGGCAGGCGGATTAGGTACACGGCTAGGCGAAGAAACCGTTATTAAACCTAAGCCAATGGTTGAAATCGGCGGATATCCGATATTGTGGCATATTATGAAAATCTATTCATATTACGGGTTTAACGATTTTATTATATTGACCGGTTATAAATCTCACGTGATAAAGGATTATTTTTTGAATTATTACAACAAATATTCTGATATTACTATTGATATGCAGAGAAATCTCGTTGAATTACACACTATGCGTACAGAACCGTGGAAAGTTACAATGCTGTACACAGGACAAAACACAATGACCGG
>CAMAGQ010000038.1 GCA_945833895.1 uncultured bacterium | reverse complement strand
ACAGGCATGGGCTCGACTGATGTTGCAGTTGCTATGGCATTAGGAAAAACATGGTTAAAGGTTCCGCAAACCTTTAAGATTGTAGTAAACGGGAAATTCAGAGAAAATGTTTGTTCAAAAGACTTGATGCTTCACCTGATAGGAATGATTGGCGCTGACGGCGCAACCTATAAAGCACTCGAATTTACTGGCGAAACTATAGAAAATATGCCGATGGCAGAACGATTTACGCTTGCAAATATGGCTGTTGAAGCCGGTGCAAAATGCGGACTTTTTGTTGCTGATGATAAAACCAAAGAATATCTGAATTCAAAAGGCAGAGGGGACAAATTCAGTTCAATCAAACCTGACAGGGACGCTGTTTATGAAAGAATAATCGAAATAAATGCCGAAGACATTGAACCGACCGTATCATGCCCGCATACAGTTGATAACACCAAATTAGCAAAAGAATTACACGACGTTAAGGTTAATCAGGTTTATGTAGGAACTTGTACAAACGGCAGAATTGAAGATATGCGAACAGTTGCAAAAATTCTCAAAGGCAGAAAAGTTCACGAAGGTGTAAGAATGTTAATTTGCCCTGCTTCTCGTGAGATATACAAACAAGCGTTAAAAGAAGGGCTGCTTGAAATCTTTATGGATGCAAATGCCGTAATCTTACCCCCTGGGTGCGGACCTTGCGTAGGTATTCATGCCGGAATTCTTGCAGATGGTGAAGTTTGTTTAACAACTCAAAACAGAAACTTCCAAGGCAGATTAGGCAACACAAAAGGTTTTATCTACCTTTCTTCGCCTTATGTTGCAGCTTGCTCGGCTATAAAAGGCTGCATTTGCGAAACTTTATAAAAAGTAATGTAAATCTTTCAAATATTAGGTAACAATTAACTTGTTAAACAGCCATGCTCGTGATACGATTTACCTGCCTAGAAATATTTAGGCTAACTGGTTTAGAAATATAGATGAGGGATAAGAAGTGGATTTTATTACAGGAACAATTTGGTTTTTAACTAAACTTGCAAATCTCGTAGGCAATTACGGACTTGCTATTATAATATTGACAATCATTGTAAGAGGCGGAATGTGGCACTTGAACGTTCAACAACAGCGTTCAATGAAAATGATGCAGTCACTACAACCTAAAATCAAAGC
This sequence comes from uncultured bacterium, assembly GCA_945833895.1. Taxonomy (GTDB): domain Bacteria; phylum Cyanobacteriota; class Vampirovibrionia; order Gastranaerophilales; family Gastranaerophilaceae; genus Zag111. Next base: position 11,728 of record CAMAGQ010000038.1, on the reverse strand, counting down.
AATTCAAGACAGATATCAAAAAGATCCGCAAAGAATGCAACAAAAATTGATGGAATTTTACAAAGAGCATAAATTCAACCCGATGGGCGGATGTTTGCCTTTGTTAATCCAAATGCCTATTTTTATCCTGTTGTATTCAGCGTTAATAAGTCCGCAATTTATACAAGTTGCAGGCGACCAACAATTCTTATTCGTTAAGAGTTTGGCAACCACAATGAGAGCAACTGCAGGAATTTCCGAAAACGGTGTAATCGGGGCTTCTACAGGCGACAGATTTATCCTTGGCAACAATGCGGTTGTATATTTTAAAGACGGCACCAATACTAAGGTAAAAGTTAAAGACCCTGCAAAAGCGGTCGAAACTGTCGGCGAATTGAAACCGGGTGAAGATGTAGATTTATCAGTAAGTCTTGACCATATCGACCTGAAATACAGCGAACTTGATAAAATCGAAAAAGCAGAATTGACTGTAACTAATAGCAACATAAGAGAAAACGAAACTTTGACCTTTGACAGAAAAGAAGGTGAACTTGTTGCAACAGTTCCGACAGTTCCGGTTAACAAAACTTGGCACTGGGATGTATTGCTGTTAATCGCTTTATTTGCAATAACAATGGTTATCTCACAAAGAGTAATGATGGCAATGAACAAAAACGACAACATGGATCCGACACAGCAAGCATTGCAAAAATCAATGGGAACATTTATGCCGCTTATGATTATCGGTACGTTTGTTGTAATTCCAATCCCTGCCGGAGTTTTACTATATTTGGTTACAAGTAACTTAATCCAAATATTACAAACAGTTATTATAAATAAACAAATGGAACGTGAAGACGAGTTGAAAAAAGCAGCCGTTGACGATTCCGAGTTAAAGAACGCAAAAGACGCTAATAATAAATAAACTATAACAATAACCAAAACACTCCAAAGCCTATTTGGAGTGATTTTATTTAGAAGGATAAATATGAATATTTCTGAATTTGACTACGAACTTCCTGAAAATTTAATAGCACAAATGCCTGCCGATAAACGTCAAAACTCAAAGATGATGGTGCTTAATCGTAAAGAGCAAACAATTGAGCATAAGCACTTTTACGATATTCTTGATTATATCGACGAAAATTCAATTCTTGTATTGAACGATACAAAAGTCATGCCTGCAAGACTTTACGGCACAAAAGATACAGGTGCGAAAATCGAAGTATTCTTATTGGAAAAAGATGAAACCTTTCAAGAAGGTGAATTTTGGAGTTGTTTAATCCGTCCGTCAAAGAAAATTAAGCCCGAAACGGTTATTACGATTTCGGATGAATTAAAAATCAAAGCGGTAAAAAGGCTTGAAGATGACGGCGAATGGCTGATAGAACTTCTATATGACGGTGATTTGTTTGAAATTTTGCATAAAGTCGGAAATATTCCGCTTCCGCCGTATATTGAACGAAAATTAAACAAGGAAGAATTAAAACAGTTTGATAAAGAAAGATATCAAACTGTTTACGCACGTGATGAGGGTTCTGTTGCCGCCCCGACAGCAGGTTTGCATTTTACTCAAGAAATCCTTGAAAAGTTGAGAGCAAAAGGGGTTGAGATTGCGTACGTTACTTTGAATGTCGGATTGGGAACTTTCCGCCCTGTAAAATGCGAAAATATCTTAGACCACAAAATGCACTCAGAAACCTTTGAAATATCACAAGAAACAGCAGACAAAATCAATAACGCAAAAGCAAACGGCAAAAAATTGGTTGCAGTCGGGACAACAACAGTCAGAACACTGGAAACAGCCTTCAAAAAATACGGTAAAATACAAGCGTGCAAAGACCATTCAGAATTATTCATTTATCCGCCGTATAAGTTCAATGTGGTAGACAACTTAATAACAAACTTTCACCTGCCAAAATCAACTTTGTTAATGCTTGTTAGTGCACTTGCGGGAAAAGATTTCATATTTAAAGCCTATAACGAAGCCATTGCGAACGAATACCGATTTTTCAGCTACGGCGATTGCATGCTGATTAAGTAAATTATAACTTTCCATATTTACCCCTTGACATTTTCTGTAAAAACCTTAAATCATTTGGTGGATACATTAAATAGAGTTTTAGGGTAAACTTATAATGTATGGGAGGCAGGTAGAAGTCATGTTTTCAGAAATGATACAGAGTTTATTGAATACAGGCGGAAGAACAGAGGCAATGCAGCGTGCTGCAAAATTGAACAATTTTGTTGACCATTCAGTAAAAACTAACGATATCAACACGATTTACCCGCAGGATAAAAGCAGTGTTCAATCTTTTGAAAAAGTTCTATCAAACACAACAGCCGGAAACTTCGGCTCTTTGCTGCTTAATAATACATCGTTAGATGTTGACAGCCGTATTTATAATAAGGATAACATTTCAAACCTTGCGATGCAGCAGTTGTTGCAAAGCGTGAAGTCTGATTACGGTAACGACACTCCAAATCCAAACAAAGCACAACTTTTGGGGATGATAAATCAGGTTTCGCAAAAATATGGGGTTGATGAAAAACTTGTTCAAGCACTGATTAAACAAGAATCAGGGTTTAAAGTAAACGCAAAATCAAAAGTCGGAGCGATAGGCTTGATGCAGTTAATGCCTTCAACCGCTAAATCGCTGGGGGTTAAAGATCCTTATAACCCTGTTCAAAATGTCGAAGGCGGAGTAAAATATTTAAAATCAATGATTGATAAATATAACGGAAATATTATTTTGGCCCTTGCCGCATATAACGCAGGCCCGGGGGCGGTTGACAAATACTCAGGCGTTCCCCCGTACAAAGAAACTCAGAATTACGTAAAAAATATCCTTGCAAATTATTTATAGTAAAAATAGACTTTCTGGGTCTTCAAGAAGTCTATTTTAGTATTTATTACAATTAACGTGCTAAACTTGCATACATTCGAAAATCTAAGAAATTATCCTTATCAAAACAAATAATGGTACGTTTTTTATAATTTTGACAACACGTTGTAAAGTTTATCGATTTTTTTAGAATCTGTACCCAGTCCGCAAAGAAGCATTGTTGATTTTTCGTTTGTTTTTTCATCTTCTATGCCGAAATCGTTGTAAAGCATTTCAGAAAGTTCATACCCTGATACCTCCGGAACTCTGATAAGAACCTTAGTCGGGTCATCACCGAAAAATTCACAGCCATCGCATTTTTTCTGAAGTTTATCAAGTTTTTCAACAAGTGTGTAGATTTCTTTTCTGCCTTCACGGGAATTCAGATAGTTAATATTTGCCTCAATTGATGCAAGTAACGGGTACGACGGTGAAGTTGTCGTAATCAAGTCCAGTGCAGGTTTCACGTCAATATCGCAATTACAATGCAGCAGTGCTGTAGGATTTAACCCGCCCGCAGTTTTGTGCAGAGATTGAACCGTAAAATCTGCGATATTAACAGCAGACAACGGCAAAAGCGGACAAAACGGATACAAAGCCCCGTGAGCTTCATCAACAATCAAGAATGCTTCATGCTTTTCACAAATAAGTTTAATCTCTTCAATATCCGAAATTATCCCCTCGTATGACGGAGAAGTTATAATAACCGTTCTGATATTGTAACGGCTTAAATAGTAATCAATCTGCTCCGGTTTAACCTCTAATGGCACACCCCAATCAGGGTCAACTTCAAGATTGTAGGTTAAGGCTCTTGCTCCTGCAAGTCTGACGGCGTTAAAGTGACACGGATGCGAATTTGATGCGATTAAAACCTTATCACCAACAGAAGTACAAGACATGACAGCCGCAATAATTCCGCTTGTAGACCCGTTTGTTAAAAACGAAGTAGAACGTGTTTGATAAACAGATGCCGCATATTTTTCAGCCTGCGATAACGCCTCTTGCGGGTTATGGCATTCTGTTTCAGAGATATCAATTTTGTACATGTCCTTTAACGGTTCATATATAAAAAACTTTTGCCCGTGACTTGGGGTTGTATAAAGAACTTTGGAAGTTTTTTTTGAAAGTAACTCGACTAAACTCATCTCAAAACCTTACTTATTTTTAATCTCAACACTTCTTTTTGCACAATACTGAGTCAAAATCATACGGTCACGAGGAGATGCATAAACAAATTGACCTGAAACCGTATAACCGCTTTTATTATCACGCTCAACTCTTATCGGCTCAAAACTGCAACCGAGTGCCACTGTATCAGATAGTGGTAATGTTACAGCATAAGTGCCGTTAATATCAATATTTTCAGAAGTTTTCAATTTCATTCCGCCTGCCGAAATATCAAGTGTAGTGATAGAAATTGACTTATCATCTTTATTCAGAGATAACTCGTTGTAGTATTTAATACGTGTGTACTGTCTACGCTGAAGGAATTTATGTTTTGCAGGACTTGCAATAACAAGAGTTTTACCTTCAATAGACTTAGGGAACGAGTCAAAATACAATTTACCATGACTTGTCTGCGTGTAAAATTCACAAAAGACATTAACGAGCATGCCACTTGGCTCTTTATCCAATTCAAGAGTAAACTCTCCCGCACTGACCGATGTAACTTTTCCCTTGCACGCTTTTGTAAAATCGTTAGGGATTACCAATATTTCCTGATTTTCTACAACTAATTCTCTCATCTTTAACCTTTCCAAATGAATAAATATAGATTATTATACAATAAAGAGCAAATTAAGTCAGAATGTTAAGAAAAGAAAAGCCTCTCAAAAGAGAGGCAACTAAGCAATCAGAAGAGTTGAGGATTTACAAATATATAATAATCGTCATTTTGTGAAGTTTCATTGACTAAAATAGTAATAATTTGTAAAGATTATTAGTAAAAAGTAGATGTTCATTGATTTTTTTAGAAAAAACATGTAAAATAATAAGGGAATAGATAAGGAGTGTGTATTATGAATAAGTTATTAATCGCATTATCGGCAGTGGCAATTATCGGCATTATAAATGTAAATCCGGCATCAGCAGTTCCGGGCTTGCCAATGGGAACAAACGAAGGTACAAGAAATGTTACCCAAATTCAGCAATACCAGTTCAACAAAGAGGAAACTCTTGATTTTGCCAATGATCCTGAACAGTATAAGACAAGAAGAGATAAGAAAAATAAATACCTTGATTATCAAGAGGGCAAAGTTGACATTACACCTTCTGCAAGAACTCAGTATCAACCAACACAACCAAGACCGGGTTCAAACAATCTTCAATTTGTTAGAGATGAAAACGGCAAAATCCGTGTAAAGAGCGTTCAATAGGCTGAGTTATAATGAAAAAATTTATAATTAAGTGGCTAATATTTGCAGGTATAATCATGGCAACATGCTATCTGCCCGGAGTTCAGGTGGAAAATTTCGCATTTGCCATGCTTATTGCGTTAGCATTAACAATTATTAACATGTTTATTAAACCGATTGTAAAATTGTTAACATTTCCAATAAATATATTTACATTTGGTCTGTTTAATCTGTTGTTGAACTTCGGAATTTTATACGCAGTATCGTATTTCATCCCGCAATACAGACTGGAAAACACTTTGAGTGCTTTCATTGCTTCAATAATTATTGCAATTTCGTACTGTGTTTTGAAGAAAATATAACCGAATTTCAACTATAAAGAGGTTTTTTAATTAAATATTTGTTAAAATTCGTTAAAATGCTTGCATGAATTGAAATTTTTAATATAATTAAGTGGTACACAAGAAGAAGGAGTTTTATTATGAACAAAGAAGAATTAGTACAAGAAATTTCAAAAAAAGCAAACGTAACACAAAAAGAAGCAGCTGAAGTATTATCTTCATTGATTGATACAATTCAAAAAACTGTTTCTAAAGGTAAAAAAGTTACTTTGGTTGGATTTGGAACTTTTGAAGCTCGCAAAAGAGCAGCTAGAACAGGCAGAAACCCTCAAACAGGTAAAGAAATTAAAATCCCTGCTAAAACAGTTCCTGCTTTCTCAGCTGGTAAAAAATTCAAAACTGCTGTTAACGGCAAATAATTTTGAATTAGCCAAGATTAAAATAGCCTCTGCCACGCTGCAGGGGCTATTTTCTTAGCGTAATTACAGGCATGTAATACTTAAAAATTTTTCTGATATAATGAACAACGGAAAAGGGAGAGATTTTATATGTTAGAAAATGTAATAAGTGAAGTAGTTAACTGGATAGAAGGAGTAATAACAGCGACAGGACCTGTCGGGATAATGATTTTGATGGCGATAGAGTCATGTAATATACCACTGCCCTCTGAAGCGGTGTTACCGTTTGCAGGCTACCTTGTGTCAAAAGGAGAAATGGGCTTTCATGCCGCCGCAATTGCAGGTGCTATCGGCTGTGTTTTAGGTTCAATACCTTCATATTACCTCGGATACTTCGGCGGAAGAAAATTCTTTGAAAAATACGGCAAATACGTTTTTGTAACAAGAAAAGATTTGGATGATGCCGATAAACTCGTTGAAAAATACGGAGATTGGGCATTCTTTCTTTGCAGAATGCTGCCTGTGGTAAGAACCTTCATATCGTTTCCCGCAGGAATTTTAAAGGCAAGAAAAAGAACCTTCTTCACTCTGACCTTTGTCGGCTCACTAATCTGGAGTTACGTGCTTGTATATGTCGGCATTAAATTAGGCGAAAACCTCGACAAATTAAAAGTAATCTGGTCAAAATTTGACATAGTAATCATCACAGCATGCCTGATACTTGCAGGTTTATACATTTACAGACACATAAAACAGGTTAAAGCAGAAGAAAACGAATAACAAAAACTATATAATCGTAAGAAATTGCAAGGCAGAACTTTTTATGTCATAATCTTGAATACAGGGGGATAGTTAGAATGGGTGAATCAAAGACTCTAATATTGATAGACGGTCATGCTCTTGCGTTTCGTCAATATTACGCACTTGAACGAACTGCAATGAAAACGAAAGACGGAACACCAACGTGGGCTGTTTACGGGTTTTTCAAAGCAATTTTTGACCTGTTAAAAAACAAGAACCTTTCCCCGAACGCAATCGGTGTTGCTTTTGACGTTTCACACCACACATTTAGAACCGAAAAATTTGTAGAATACAAAGCAAACCGAGAAGCCATGCCTGACCCTATGCGTATTCAAATGGGCTTAATTTATGCAGGTTTAAAAGCGTTTAATATACCGATTTATACAAAGGAAGGATTTGAAGCAGACGATGTAATCGGAACGATTTCCCGCAAGGCTTGCGAACTCGGGCATAAAGTTTACATTCTGACAGGGGATCAGGATTCATTCCAACTAATCAGACAAAACGGCTGTATTAAGGTCATAATTCCTTCTAAAGGCGAACTTATCGAATACGATTGGGAAAAGGTTCACGAAAAATTAGGCGTTTATCCTAATCAGGTAATTGATTACAAAGCACTAAGAGGAGATACCTCGGACAATATCCCCGGAGTTAAAGGGATTGGAGAAAAAACAGCAGTAAAACTACTTGAAGAATTTGGAACTGTTGATAACGTTCTTGCAAATATCGACAATATCAGCGGAAAATCCATTAAAGAAAAAATCTCGTCAGGCGTTGAAATCGCTAAGTTAAGTAAGTTTTTGGCAACTATTGTTCAAGATGTTGATGTCGATTTCAATTTTGAAAACACTAAAATAGAAATACCGAATATCGCAGAAGTAACAGATTTTCTACGTGCTATGCAGTTTTACAGTTTTTTGAAAAATATTGAGTTTATCTTGAAATTATTCAATAAAGAAGCCGTCATTGAAAAACCTGTACAAACAGAAAACGAAACCGCTCAGGTACAATTACCGCAAAGCGATAACGGTCAATTAGGATTATTTGCCCAAGCGGTACAAGAAAATGTAAACAAAGTTGAATACGAATACAATGCAACTGTTGTAAATACAGAAGAAAACCTTGATAACTTAATCCAAACACTTAATTCTCAACAAGTTTTTTCACTGAATATTATTTCTGACTTTAAAAACGCTATCAATTTTGAGGTTCGAGGATTGCTGTTTGGTGTAAACCCTTCTGCAACAACAAATAACGGAATTATAGAATTTAATCGGGATAAAGATTTTTCAACGCAAACCTACTACATTCCGTTTGCAGGACGAAATATCACACAAAATCTTCGACAAAAAACCGTCTTTGATAAATTAAAAAATATCCTGGAAAACGAATCGATAAAAAAGATTACACACGATTTAAAAATCGAAGATTGTGTTCTGAAATGTTTCGGAATAGATATAAAAGGTGTTACGCTCGATACAAAATTAGCCTGCTATATAAAAAATTCCAACGCAAATTCAGCCTTTGATATCCAGTGTATGGAGCAAATAGACCACATTCTGCCATCAATGGTGACAGACGATAAAACCTCACACTGGCAGGACAAACCTGTTGAAGAAGTTAAAGATTACGCTGGAAATCTGACAGCATCATTATTCATGCTTGCAAAACATTGGATGGAAAGCCTTGACAGTAAAGAATATTCCATACTCACAAATATCGAAATTCCTCTGGCGAAAGTTCTTGCCGATATGGAGATTACAGGAGTTTCAATTGACGTCGATTATCTTGACTCACTGACTGTAGAATTTAACAAAAAACTTAAAAGTTTAGAAACACAAATCTACCAAGAAGCAGGCATGGAGTTTAATATCAAATCGCCAAAACAAGTTGCGACAGTTCTTTTCGATGAACTCAAACTAAAAAGCGGCAAAAAACGTGGCAAATCCAAAAATTCGACAAGTGCAGAGGTTTTAACCCAACTTGCTGAGGAATACGAAATCGCAAAACTTATTCTGGAACACAGAAAATATACCAAACTAAAAACGACTTACACAGAGGTATTGCCTGAACTTGTGGACTACAAGGATAAACGCATACACACATCATTTAACCAAGCCGTGACAACGACAGGACGTCTATCTTCCTCAAACCCGAATCTGCAAAACATTCCGATACGCTCAGAGGAAGGAAACACCATAAGACAAGCCTTTGTGCCGTGTGACAAGGAGAATTACCTTATAATGTCCGCGGATTACTCACAAATCGAGTTGCGGCTGCTTGCTCACGTGTCAGGCGACGAGCATTTGATTGATGCCTTCAATTCAGGAGTTGATGTTCATACCCTGACAGCATCAAAAGTCTTTGAAGTTCCGATGGAGGAAGTCACGAAAGAGATGCGTTACAAGGCAAAAGCGGTAAACTTCGGCATCGTTTACGGACAAACGAAATACGGACTTGCTAAAGCCTTAAAAATCACTGCTGACGAAGCTGGGAGTTTTATCGAGAAATATTTTGTAACTTACCCGGGCATAAAAGCATATATGGAAAATATGGTTGAACTTGTAGAAACTCAAGGTTATGTTGAAACTATTTCAGGCAGAAAAAGATACCTTGAAAACGAAATCAACAGCCCTAATGCGATGATTAGAGAGTTTGCAAAACGTGCAGCGATAAATCACCCTATGCAAGGCTCTGCATCAGATTTGATAAAACTTGCTATGGTAGATTTTGCCAAAAGTTTGAAAGAAAACAACTGCAAGTCAAAATTAATCTTGCAGGTACACGACGAACTTGTGGTAGAAGTTGCAAAAGATGAACTTGATTTGGTCAAAAAACTTGTACTAAACGCAATGGAACAGGAGCAACCGCTAAAAGTTCCGCTGTTAATAGATGTTAATGTAGGTGACTCATGGAAAGAATCTTAAAACATATATTTTTGTTAATTTGTATAATTTGCACATCCTCAATTCCTGCAAATGCAGTAAGCGATATGATGAGCCTCAGTACACTCATTACCGCCCAGAATGTCCAGTTTGAGCAGTGTACAAGAGTTTTCAATACAGATAACGCTTCGCTGTTTTACCTGACACTTGCGGCAATTAATGCCAACAGATTTGATATTGAAGAAATTCAGTCAAAATCAGGCTACATAATATTTACGGCGGTCAATAAACAGTTTGTTGCAAATATTTCAAACGTGAATACCAATCAAGGAATGCTAAAAATTACACCTGCCGACGGCTCATACTATTTTCAACCGGGGATTTGCCTGAACATATTCAAGTATATTGACCTTAATATAAAGAAAAAACCTGAAGTGATATTTTAGTTTAAATTTTCAAACGCACTGCCTACAATGTCGATAATGTCGTAATCTTGCGGAGTTTCTTCTGTTGTAAGCCAAACCAAATACTCAATATTTCCCGCAGGGCCTTTGATTGAGGAGTACGTCAACCCTTTTATAAAGTAGCCGAGAGATTTCGCATAATCAATAACATTTGTAATAACTTCAATATGTGTTTTTTTATCGCGAACAACACCGCCTTTTTCAATTTTTTCCTTACCCGCTTCAAATTGAGGCTTAATCAAACAAATCATCTCGTGGAAATCGGGATTTAAAAGCAACTTCAAATTTCCAAGAACTTTAGTCAGCGAAATAAAAGACAAATCACTTACCAACAAATCGGCAACTTCGTCATTTTCTGCGTAGATTTCGGAAAACTCACAAATTTTAAGATTAGTTTTCTCAACGGTCTTAACCCTTTTATCGGAACGAATTTTCCAATCCAGTTGCCCGTAACCGACATCAACTGCGTAAACGTATTTTGCCCCGTTTTGCAAAAGACAATCAGTAAACCCGCCTGTCGAAGCACCCGCATCAAAACAAACTCTTCCCTCTATTTCAGGGTGAAAAGTATCAATCGCCTTTTTCAACTTAAATCCGCCACGGGAAACAAAAGGCATAGACTTAACAACTATGTCGTATTCTTTGCTCGGATTAATTTGAAACCCTGCTTTTGTAATATATTCGTCATTAATTTTAACGTTACCTGCAAGAATAGCGGCAGAAGCCTTACTTTTTGTGTCAAAGTAGCCTAAATCGGTCAAATATTTGTCAAGACGTTCCTTATTCTGCATTAAAGTTGAAAATCCTTTCTGCGTTTTGGGTTGTAACACGAGCAACTTCTTCAACCGAGATGTTGCGAAGCCTTGCGATTTCTTCTGCAACGTACTTTACATACATTGGCTGATTTTCCTTACCGCGAAACGGCACAGGAGCAAGATACGGGTCATCTGTTTCAAGCAGAAGATATTCAAGCGGAATTTGTGCAGCAACCTCTTTTGCTTTAATTGCGTTTTTGAAAGTTACCACACCGCCAAGAGCGATATAAATATTTTCTTTTATACATTCTTTTGCAAACTCAATACTGCCTGAAAAACAGTGCAAAATCGCCGTTGAATTTTTGTTGTATTTTTTAAGAATTTCAAGGGTATCAAAATGAGCCTCACGGGAATGGATGTTCAACGGAAGGTTCATCTGATTTGCAAACTCAATTTGCTTAATAAAAACATCTTTTTGAAGTTCTTTATACGACTTGTCCCAGTAGTAATCCAACCCGACCTCACCGATACCGATAATTTTGGGATTGGACTTAATAATATTTTCCATATCGGATAGAGTTTTGTCGGTAAAAGTTTTAACTTCTTCGGGGAAAACACCGACATACCCGAAGGTATCGGGGTATTTGGTAATAAACTTATCCACCTCAAAAATATCATCAGCGGAACTTGATGGAACAATGGTTAAGATGTGATTATTCCGAGCATTTTCCATTGCTGAATCTATGTTGATTTCTTTCAACATGTTGGCGTGAGAATGGGTGTTTATAATGTAAATGTCATCCATAATAATGATTATACCACAAATGCCAGATTGCAAAATAAAGATTATCCTCCCCCCTCTCCAA